>JBECKW010000052.1:0-6066 GCA_040235505.1 Desulfobacterales bacterium | reverse complement strand
TTGTGGGCCATGTGAAGTACAACCAGGAGAATTACAGCCGCACGCCGCTGGTGGGCGGCCAGTGGGTGAAAGGGGATACATTCCCCTGGAAGCTCAACGTGGTCTACAACAAGGAACATCCCGAGATCCCCCTGACCGGGGAAGTAAAGCTTGTTGGAGAAGGATGAATTCAGCAAAGCGTTTGGAGGGGGACATGGTAAAGCATCCAATCGGTTTTCCAAGAATAGCCTCACGGTGTGCTCATCGCGCTGATGGGGTTTGATTCGACATGTGACGGCACGGTTCAAGTCCTGTTGGCCACTGGAAATTATCTGGCCTCCAATGGCGATTCCATTCCGATGGATTTAGACCAGCCTTAAAAGACCGGAAGGAAAAACCAATAAGGTTATTGTTCGGGAAAGGAATCCGATAATTGGACGCGGCGCTCGATGGGCTTGTAAGGAATTAAGCCGGCCTTTGACAATATCAACTGCCCCTTCTGTCCCGCCATAAAGGAGATCAGGCCACTTCCGAGTCCTGTGGCCGGTTCATGGGTCACGGCATAGACGTCACGTTTCAGGCTTTTCTGCCGGGAACCGGTTTCCGGGTTCCCATTGTCGTAAGGAAGGAGCCGCACATCTGCATAATGGGCGCCTTTTTGAAGAAACCAGCTACCCCCCACCACCCCCAGGGCAGAAACATTATTCTTGACGTAATCGATGACGTCGGCGGTTGTGTCGAGGGCATAAGCGGATGCGGGCGAAAGGGAATCCGAAGAAGAAAAAAACCTGTCGATGCTGGATGATGCGGTGAGGACCACGATGATGGTTTGGGAAGCTGGGATGCGGGGATGCTGGGACGCTATGATGCCGGACGGCTGGACTGCCGGTCGGCTGGGCTGCCGGGTGGTATTACCGACGGTATCTTCGACCGGGGAGCCGAAGGCCCTTTGTTTGGCGGCTGTGATATCTTCCCAGTCGGAAATTTTTCCGGACAGAATTTTTGTTAAATCATCATGGGATATGGTTTCGATGGGATTATCCTTGTTGACGACGAGGGAAATTTCATCTTCCGCAAGTTTGAACGATCGTGCGGAATGGGAGTACTTGCCTGCCAGGAATTCGGATTCTTCCGGATAAAGATTACGGCAGATAATTGCGGTCTGAATTTCGTTGGCAAGAAGCTTTTCCACCACTTCCTTTTCAGGAAGATACAGGGGGGTAATCCGGGCGTCTGGATAAGAAGCGGTAAACACCGCAATTTCGGCATCGGCAAAAGGCTTCAGCGATTCATCGATCCCGACCAGAAGATCTCCCCGGGTCGGAAGGGAGGCCGGCTGTTTTTGATCGTTATCCCCGCATCCCGCGACCGATACAACGAGGGTGGCGAGCAAAAGGAAGAGACCGATTTTCCGGAAGCACACGTTGGCACAATTATTGGGGTATACGCCATCACCGTCGGATGCCCCCCGACCCCTTTGTGCCTTTGTGCCGCAGTTTATCCCGTCGCCGGGATGCCTCAGTGCCTTTCTTTTCTCCCCCTTCATTCTCCATCCCTTTTGTTCATCATGAAGGTCTTATAAATACGAAAACTTCCGTACACGATCACAATTACGGCGAACAGAACTCTTCTTTCCCTGGTGATGGAGGAAAACAGATTCGTCAGAAGCAAGCCGCCCACGATGATGTAGCAAAAGGGCATCAGTAAATTCAGAAATTTTAAGATTCTGCCAAGATTCATTTGTCATTCACGAGTGTGTCTTTAATTCGAAAGGGACGGTAATCGAGCACTCCACACTCGACTTGATCCCGTTTCTTTCCCCCGGGATCCAGACCGGCATGGAGTTGACCAGGCGCAGGGCCTCCCTGTCGCACAGCCTGTGAAGGCTCCTCTCGATGGATGCATCGGAGATTTTGCCGTTTTCATTCACCGTGAAGGTCACCACGACTTTCCCTTCGATGCCCATTCTTTTGGCCGCGGAAGGATATTTCAGGTGGGCTCCGAGCCATGTCATCATGGCCTCTTTTCCGCCCGGGAATTCGGGATTGCGGGTCACATCGGAAACGATCACCGGTGTGGAGGGCACGGGCACCAGGTCTTCGTCACCGTCGGAGGCTGCGATGGAATTGTCGGTGGATGCCAGGTTTTCTTTAACTTCCTTCATGGTCATCATTTCTTCTTTGGGTTCTACTACCTCTTCCTTGACGACCTTCGGAGCGACATATTTTTTAACCTTGACCTTCTGGACCACCACCTGTTTTTTAACCTCGGGTTTGGGCGGCGGCACGTATATCTTTTCGATGGGCGGCGGGGCCGAAAGTTCGCTGTAATTGATGACCCGTACCGTCCGGGTCGTCTGTGTCTGCTCTTTTCTGTTTTTTGATATCTGGAATGCCGTGATCCCGGCCAGAAACAAGAAAATGACGACCAAGGCGGAAATTGTCAGGTGATAGGGGTAGCCGTATCTCAAGACGTAGGCACCGTAAGCTTTGTTCCGGTGCTCAAAAACGGTCTCTTCCCATGACCTGCTATGCGATCTGACCATTCTTCTTCTCACTTGCCTCTTTGTTCAGGGTCCAAAGCCCTGGGTCATTTCTAAGTGTCTAAAGTGCGCTAAAGTGCACTAAAGTGCCTAAAGTTGATGAATGCTGCCGTTTTTATGAACCTTGAGCTGTCAGCTCATGGCCCTATGCATTTTGCAATCGCCTATTGCCCATAGCCTATCGCCCACCGTTCAGATAGGTCGCCAGGATTGCTTTGTCCTCTGCCCCCATATCCACCAGCGCGTATCGGGCGATACCCGTGATGTCGAGTTCATCCAGGATATCCACCAGGTTTTCATAGGTTGCCGTCTTTTCCGGTTTTACCAGAACCACCATCTTGTGGATCAATTGGTTCTGCTCCAGCAGGACCTGTCGGAGGCCCGTTGCAGAATAATCCGTTTCCCGGACCTGCGGGTCGGTCAGGCCTACGTACCAATATACTTTGTTATTACCGTCCAGGACAATGCTCAATACCTTTTTTTCGTTCACTTTCGGCTGTTTCGCCTCGGTTTGCTCGTCCGATTTTCCCGGCAATATCAATTGCATAACCTGGGGTTTGATGAAGGTGGTTGCCAGCATGAAAAAGGTCAGCAGCAGAAAGGCGAGGTCCACCACCGGCGTCATGTCCACCCGCGTCGAAAGTTTCTTGCGCTTCGGCAGGAGGCCTTTCTTCTGGCCGCCATTTTGTTCGTTATTGACTTCACCCATAATTACGCCTTAATAGTTATTGTTTCCTTATCTTCGTGCTCTTCGTGTCATTCGTGGTAATCTAAAAAAAACTACGAGAATCAACCACAAGAGCACGAAGAACACGAAGGAATAGATATATGGTAATTGCTTTTCACTGTGTTTCCGAGATATTGCGCCGGATCATACATTTAATTGGTTTCTTCGTTTGCTTCTCCCGGCGTGTTTTCCGAGTCCGTTATCAGGCCGAATCGATTGATATTGTGCGTTTGAAGCGTGTCCATCACTTTTTTAACAACAGGGTATGGCGTTTTTTTATCGGCCTTGATCACCATTCGCGCATTGGGATTGGCGATCCTTGCATACATCAGCCAGTCACTTAGTTCGTTACGGCCGTCTTCAATGGGAATCCCCGGCTGGGTGAATTCCTTCTGCTGTTGCTTGGAAAGATCAAGATATGCCTTGAGGCCCGAAAGCGGTATGCCGAAACCGCTTTGCCTCGAAAAGTCATCAAGTTCCTCATCGGTCAGGCCGAGATTGAATGCGTCGTTCAGCTTGGTGCCGAGGGCTTTCTGGTTTTTGGCCCCGGCCATTCTGAAATAGACGTTGCCCCCCGTGGAAATCAGCAGCGTTGCGATATTCGACTCCGGGAGTTTTGTTTGCGAGGCCGCGTGGGGCACCGTGACCGATACCAGATCCATGGGCGCAAATTGTGTGGTCATCATAAAAAAAGTGACCAGGAGAAATCCGAGATCAACCATGGGGGTCATGTCAACCACCGGTCGCCGTCTTTTTAGAGTCATAGCCGCCATGGGGAGTCATCCTATTTGTCCGAGTGGTGAAAAGAAAATGTCCGTACGATCGACTGGCCGGCTTCCGCTGCAAGATAGACGATATGGTCGATCCGGGTCGTAAAATAGTTGTAGAAGACAATGGCCAGGGCGGAAGTGCCGATTCCGAGCGCCGTGTTCACCAGGGCCTCCGAGATACCGTTGGCCAGGGCCACCGCATCGGGTGCGCCTGCATTGGCAAGCGCGGCAAAGGCCTTTATCATCCCCAGGACGGTGCCGAAAAGTCCCATGAGGGTGGCGATGGAGGCAATGGTGGAAAGAATCACCAGGTTTTTTTCAAGAATCGGAGTTTCCATCCCGCTGGCTTCTTCGAGCTCCTTCTGCAGGGCCAGGGTTTTTTTCTCTACGTTCAAGCCGCTGCTTTTCTCCATTTCCTGATATTTTTCAAGCCCCGCCCGGATAACATTGGCCAGCGAACCGCATTGAAGGTCGCAAGCTTCCTTTGCCGCCGCGATGTCCAGGGTGCTGATGTTTTCTTTGATGCCCGCAACGAATTTTACGGGACTTCGCTTCCCCTTGGCCTTATGCAGTGTCCAAAGCCGTTCGAGGAAGAAGGTGATGACGACCAGAAACAATGTCATTAATAAGGGGACAATATAACCGCCCTTGTAGACGATCCCCAGATAGTTGCCGGTGATCGGGTTGTTGACGGGGTTGCCGTCAATGAAATTTGCCGGGTTCCCCATGACTTTGTCAAAAACGATCAGGCAAATAATGAATTCGACTGGGATGGCAATGGTCGCGAAAATCGAACTCGCGCGGTGAGACATGGAGTTGAAATTTTTTTTCGCCGGGTCTTTCTCTTTTTTCATTTTTTCTGCTCCGAATTTTTCAATTGCTGAGTCCATGGATCAAAGCACTCGAATTATTGGTTTCGCTTTTGTATTTCTTTGGCTTTATTTATTCAACAAACGATTGAACGTAAATTGATGTTCTTCCCCGTCGACCAGAACCGCCACCTGAAAACGACCTTGCTGTTTCGGAGCCAGGTCGCTCGTATCGCAGACTACAACGCCGGTATAACTGCCGCCGGGCTCTATCGTTTTCGGTTGCAGCATAATTTCGGGCATCGCCTCCCGAAGCAGTTGGTTGTTGGTTCGCATGGTTTCGACATCGAACTGAAGATCGTCGATCATGTTCTCGTAGCTTACTTCATCCGAAGTGCTGGAACTGCTCGAGGAGGAACTGGAAGATGAAGAACTGCTGGAGGACATGGAACTGTTGGAAGATGAGCTGCTGAAAGATGACGAGCTGCTGGAAGATATCGATGAATATTCTAACTTGTTGATAATATCCTCCAGTTCATGCTTTACATATTTATTCTCCTTCTCGCGGTATTCTTCTTTTATTTCGTTCATGAAATCATTATAGCGTTCGATATTGATCTTGTTGGACACTGGGTTTTCGCCACTATCCTGGAACATCACCGAAATATTGTCGTAGCCGATTTTAAATGACGTATTCCCGCAATTTCGAATCCCAAGCATGAACATTGTTTTGTCTTTCGCGACATTGAGCTGGCTATAGGGCGCCAATGAAACGTAATTCTTCTTCTGGGATATGACGGTATCCTGAAAGCCCAACTTCTGGTCCCCGGATGCCACCGCCGACATTTTCGTCAGCCGGCTCGGCGCGCAACTCTGAAGAAACAGAATGCAGCAGGCCAGCAGCAACAACAATATGTTTACCTTCATGTATTATCTCCTCATATTCCCTGACGGATGATGTTATCCTTGCGCACCCGTGCTCTCGAGTATCCCTACAATATCCTTGCGTTCCTTGTCTTTGGCAAGCTTCAGGGCCGAATACTCGACGTTGTCCACATTTGCCTTGATATTCACGTCCGACCCCCACTCACAAAGCAGTTTGACGATCTCTGTATGGCCGTTCAGGGCTGCCAGCATCAGCGCCGTGATGCCCTTGTCGGAGGGAACATCCAGGTCAGCCCCATTTTCCAGAAGCATTTTGACAGCCTGGGTGTGGCCGTTTTGCGCCGCCATCCAGAG
>JBECKW010000358.1:0-3301 GCA_040235505.1 Desulfobacterales bacterium | reverse complement strand
CCCCACCAGGACGCATTTTCCCTTGAGGGCCGGGTTGTCGAGCTGCTCCACCGAGGCAAAGAAGGCATCCATGTCGATGTGAAGAATCATGGATGTTTTTAGCATGAAAAAAATCCGAAGGCCAATATAGTTGAACTGCAAAAGAGATCCGCAGATTACGCAGATTTCCGCAGATTAAAGAATTAAAAAAAACAAATTTCACACGAAGCCACGAAGGCACGAAGGAAAACCATGTAAAACAGATAACTGCGATAAAAAGAGATGCATGTACGTATTTCCTGATAAAATCTTTTTAATTTCCCCCTTTCGTGACTTCGTGGCTTCGTATGAGACTTTTGGTAGTCCGGTTTTTAATCTGCGGAAATCTGCGTAATCTGCGGATAAATATTGCAGTTCGAAATTCAATTTGACAAACGCCGCCAACGCGCATATCGTATCTAAATCGCTAGGGGTGCTGACACAGCTGAGAAAAGACCCTTATGACCTGATCCGGATAATACCGGCGAAGGGAAGCGGGCTGAAGCGAACATATCATGTTTTTTTGTTTTTCACCGCACCCCGTTCCCGGGCGTGCGGTTTTTTTATTGGAACTTGGAGCGCATTTTTATCATGCAGATTACCGTAAACGGCACTTCCGAAACCATCGATGCCTGCACCATCGCCGAGTTCCTGGCGGAGAAGGGCCTCATCGGTGACGGGGTGGTGGTGGAATATAATTATCAGATTGTCAAAAGGGAAAAATGGCCGATAGTCCGGCTCCAGGAAAGCGACAACCTGGAAGTTCTGAGCTTTGTGGGTGGAGGTTGACATGCAGGGAGAAGATTTGCTTGCCATCGGCGGAATGACGTTTACAAACCGCCTTTTTACAGGGACCGGAAAATTCGCTTCCAAGGCCCTGATACCGAAAATGCTCGAAGCCAGCGGCTCCGAGATGATCACCGTGGCCCTGCGCCGGGTGGATTTCGCATCGGAAACGGAGAATATCCTCAGTTATATTCCCAAAGGCGTACGCCTGCTTCCCAATACATCCGGAGCACGCAACGAAAAGGAGGCCGTGCGGATCGCCCGGATTGCCCGGGAAGCCGGTTGCGGAAACCTCATCAAGATCGAGGTGATCACCGACATGAAATACCTGCTGCCGGACAATCATGCCACGCTGCTGGCGACGGAGACCCTTGCAAAAGAGGGATTCATTGTCTTCCCTTACGTCATGCCGGATCTTCCCCTGGCCCGGCAGCTCGAGGACGCAGGGGCGGCCGCGGTGATGCCCCTGGGGGCGCCCATCGGAACCAACCGGGGGCTCGAGACCCGGAGCATGATTGAAATTCTGATTGAAAACTGCCGGCTTCCGATCATCGTGGATGCCGGCATCGGAAGACCCTCCCAGGCGGCGGAGGCCATGGAAATGGGAGCTGATGCTGTTCTGGTAAATACAGCCATCTCTTCGGCCGAAGATCCGGCTGCCATGGGACAGGCCTTTTCCATGGCGGTGGCGGCGGGCCGGATGGCATACCTGGCGAAGATGCGGGAGGAGAGCAAAACCGCGGTGGCTTCGTCGCCGTTGACAGGGTTTTTGAGCTAAAGAAAAAGGAACATGATGTCGTTTTATGAGACCATAACGAAGTTTGAGGATTTCGACTTCGATGCATATTTGCAGAATGTCACAGACCGGGATGTGGAACGCAGTCTCGACCGGGACCACTTGAACTGGCGGGACCTTTTGAACCTGCTTTCGTCAAAGGCGCAGAACCACCTGGAGCCCATGGCCCAGAAGGCGAGGCGGATCACCCTTCAGTACTTCGGACGAACGATTCACCTGTATGTGCCGCTGTATATTTCGAATTTCTGCAACAACCAGTGCATTTACTGCGGCTTCAACCGGACCAACCGCATCAACCGGAGAAAACTGACCTTTGAAGAAATCGAACTGGAGGCCGAGGCCATTTCCAGGACGGAGATGAAGCACATCCTGGTTCTTACCGGCGAGGCGCCGGATATTACGCCCCTTGAATATATCGAGGATGCCGTGTCCATCATCAAGGCACGGTTTCCGTCCGTTTCCATTGAAGTTTTTCCCATGGAAGAAGACGGCTACCGGCGTTTGAAAGCCGCCGGTGTGGACGGCATGACCATATACCAGGAGGTTTACGACCGGGAGATTTACAAAAAGGTGCACCTGGCCGGAAGAAAAGCCGATTACCGATTCCGGCTGGATGCGCCGGAACGGGCGGCAAAGGCCGGGCTTCGAACCGTCAGTGTGGGCGCCCTGCTCGGCCTCGGGGAGAAGCGGCGGGAGGCATTTATGACCGCCATGCACGCCAGGTACCTCGAAGACAAGTTTCTTTCCACGGAAATCGGCCTGTCGCTGCCCCGGATCAATCCCGCAGAGGGAGGATTCCAGCCCTACGATCCGGTGGATGACAAGACCTTTGTGCAGTTTCTCATGGCCTACCGGCTGTTCATGCCCCGGTCGGCTATTTCCGTTTCCACCCGGGAACGGGCGGAGATGCGGGATCATTTGATGTTTCTGGGCGCAACCCGCCTGTCGGCCGGTTCCCGTACCGATGTGGGTGGCTATACCAAGCCGGAAACCGCCAGCACCGCCCAGTTCGATATTTCAGATGTCCGGAGCGTGGGCCAGACAATTCAGGCTATTCGGGACAAGGGGTTTCAGCCGGTGTTTAAGGATTGGGAGCTGATATGATGAAATTGCCGGAAGGCATTTACGGAATCACCGCAGAGAAATTTTCATGCGGGCGGAGCAATATCGAGGTGGTGGAGGCGATGATCCGGGGCGGGGTGAAGATCGTCCAGTACCGGGAGAAGCATAACGAGAAGAGCATCCGGGAGATGTTCGAGGAATGCCGGGCGATCCGGGAAATCACCCGGAAAAACGGGGTGATGTTCATCGTGAACGATTTTGTGGATATCGCACTCCTGAGCGATGCGGACGGTGTACATGTGGGCCAGGACGACCTGCCGATTCAAGAAGTGCGGCGCCTTGTGGGGCACCGCATTGTCGGGGTGTCAACCCACTCGCCCGCCCAGGCGGAAACTGCGGTGAAAGCGGGAGCGGACTATATCGGTGTGGGCCCTATATTCGAAACCCACACCAAGGACGATGTATGCGATCCGGTTGGGCTTTCGTATCTCGAATATGCCGCCGCCCATGTCTCCATACCCTTCGTGGCTATCGGCGGAATCAAGGAGCACAATATTCACGAAGTGATGGCTCGCGGGGCGAAAACAGTCTGCATGGTCACGGAAATTGTGGGGGCGGAGGATATTGAGGGGATGGTGA
>JBECKW010000296.1:0-10718 GCA_040235505.1 Desulfobacterales bacterium | reverse complement strand
CTTTGGGGGCCTGTTTGACGTCCGGGGTTTTGATTTCCAATTTCGGGGCCGGCATGGCGGCCTCTTTTTTAGCTTTGATACGTTTCTGGGTTTTTCTCCTGCGACGTTCGCGGAATTTCAAAACGGTGGTGGTCAGACGGTCCCCGACAACCGTGCCGACGGCCATACACCGCCTGAAAAACGCACGGAAAGAGAATCCGGTGGCGAGGATGAATCCGATGAGCCATAACACGAGTAGAATCGTCGCGGCCCCGGTGGGGTTTGCCGCAGCCACCAGAGCATCTTTAAGGGGAATGCCGACAAGTCCTCCGGCGGAAAACGTACTGCCGAAGAGCAGGTAGTGGTGCTGCCTCAGAGACAGAAGGCTGCCGGTGGTGACGGTCAAAAGGATGCCGCCGCCCAGCGTCAGGGCAACGGCCTTTCCGGTATGATTGCCGAGAAAGTGGATACTGGTCAGAAGGCATATGGCCGGTATCCAAAAGGCACCGAGGCCGAAAAGCCCGATCAGCAGTCCCGACAGCTGCGCACCGAGGAACCCGAAAAGGTTGTTGATACTGGCCGAAGGGGCGGCATTGAAAATGTACGGGTCCGAGGGGCTGAACGTCAGCAGGCTGAGCAGCGTGAAAATAACCAGGAAAAAGAGAAACAGACCTAGAATTTCTTTGCGCATGGGCGCCCCTAAATTTCTATGATGAACGGAAGTATCACCGGGCGTCGCTTGATGGCGAAATTGAAATACTGTTTCAAAGCAGTTTTTACTTTGGTCCTGATTTCGTCTGCCCGATTGGGTGTATCATAGCCGACTTCTTCCACGATTTCCAGAATCACGCATTTGGCATCTTCGAGAAGATGCCCGGTTTCCGTCAGAAAAACAAATCCATGTGAAGCGATTTCAGGCCCGTAGACCACGATGCCGGTTTCTTCATCGAGTGCCATGTTGACCACCACCAACCCGTCTTCGGACAAGTTTCGCCGTTCCTTCAAAACACTTCGTCCCACGTCCCCGATGCCCTTCCCATCGATGAAGACGCGACCGGTAACCGCGCGGTCGGCGATGCGGCAGCCGCTTTCATCAAAGCAGATCATATGGCCGTTTTCCGCCAGCAAAATATTTTCCGGGGTGACACCGGCCTCCCGGGCAAGCCGGGTGTGGAGGGTCAGATGGCGGTATTCGCCGTGGATCGGGATGAAATATTTCGGACGTGTGAGCCGGATCATCAATTTGAGCTCTTCACGGAACGCATGGCCGGAAACGTGAATCGACGATATTTTTTCATAAATGACATCCGCCCCGAGCTTGTAAAGATTATTGATGATATTCGCGATGGCCTTTTCATTGCCCGGGATGAATTTGGAACTCAGGATGACCGTGTCGTCGGGTTTGATTTGAAAATGCTTATGGGTCCCGCCGGCAATCCGTGCCAGGGCAGACATGGGTTCCCCCTGGCTTCCGGTGGTGATCACCACCAGCTGGTTGTCCGGATAGAGATCGATATCTTCAAGTTCGATTTCCATTTCGGGAGGGATATTGAGGTGGCCGAGCTCTTTGGCGATCTGAACGCTGACCTCGATGCTTCGGCCGTTGAAAATGACCTTCCGGTCCCTCTCCCTGGCAAGGTTGATGATCTGCTGAATACGCGCAATGTTGGAGGCGAACAAGGCGATGATAATCCGCCCGTCCTTGCCGCCCATGATGCCCTCCAAGGTTTCTCCGATCTGGCTGTCTGAAAGCGTATAGCCCTCTTTTTCCACATTGGTGGAATCCGAAAGAAGTGCCAGAACGCCGTTTTCGCCATAGTGGGCGAACTTGCTGACATCGGTCATCATGCCGTCCACCACCGGACCATGGCTGATTTTGAAGTCGCCCGTCAGGATAACCGTCCCCATGGGCGATTGAACGGCAATACCGATTCCGTCCACCACACTGTGCTCCACCCGGATGAATTCAAGGTGGAAAGGGCCGATGTTCAGCCTCTCGTTGGGTTGAATTTCGTGAAGCTTGGCGGAGGCCGCCAGATCGTGTTCCTGGAGCTTATGCCGTACGATGCCAAGGGTAAACGCCGTGCCGAAGACGGGGATGTTTTTGATTTTCAGCAAGTACGGCAGGGCACCGATATGGTCTTCGTGGGCATGGGTAAGGACAATGGCGGCAAGTCGCGCACGATTTTCTCTCAGGTAGCTCATGTCCGGGATGACATAGTCCACCCCCAGCATGTAATCTTCCGGGAACATCAGGCCTGCGTCGACCACGAAAATGGTATCAGCGCATTCGAAAGCCATCATGTTGAGGCCGATTTCGCCGAGTCCCCCCAGCGGGATGATGTGTAGCGGATCTGTCATGGCTTTCCAAGAGTTTTGAAACAGGCTCTGTTAATCAGAAAAACGGTGCGTGTCAGGCGATGATGCCGAGCGTCCTGAAAACATCATCCATCCATTGAATTATCCAGTTGCGCTGCTCAACTGTGGCATAGGCCATACAATCGCAGCGGATTCGGTTTTTTGTCCGTACGAGAAGCTCACATGACAGACTTTCAGGCCTCAGGGCAAGGGCAAAACAAAAGGGCACGCACTGGGCGTGCGCCGCCTGTTTTCTTGTCAACAGCGTATCGTCAATGGTTTTCCAATATAGGCCGTCCACGCCTGCAAGCGACAAATGCTCATCCAGATAATTCTTGAGAGCACCATGATCGCCGGGTCGAAGTTCGTCCACCACATATTGTTTCATGGGGGATCGATATCACATTTTGTGGGGGTGCGCAAGAAATATAAACCATATATGTTGGGGGTGAGGCCGATAAATCGGAGACAGCCGTCCTGGGAAAAAGAAGCCAATCAAGCAGTCGTGTCGGGGAGAGCGGCAGCCAGGTGATATCCCCCCCGGTCCGGCGGTTTATGAAGGGCCGGGGGAGCGAAATAATCGATCAGGTCTCTTCGACTGTGATGGCGCCCGGCTCACAGACTTCGACGCAGCTTTCACAGCCAAGGCATTCTTCGGCGTTTACCGGAACAGATTTGCCGTCTTCGATCTCGAAAACCTCAACCGGACAAACATCGACACACTCTTCGCAACCCTGGCATTTATCAGGATCGACAATCGGATTAAAAGCCATTGAACACATCTCCTTTCTAAATGAATTTAAGTGAAGGGCGTCATCCGCCCGGATTTCCAGTCTCAAAAATCCCACTTATACCAATTGTTTTAGCGAGTCAAGCATGCAGATTGGGGGTGATGCAACCCAGAAATGAATACCGTGTTTCGTTCCCGGGCCGAAGTAAATCAAGTGCGTCGGAGCCGCCGTCCGGCCCGGATGAAATGCCGGTAAAAGGATCCCCCTCCATTCGATGGATAGTCAACCCGGCGGTTATTTCCGATCCGCCGTTTTTACTAAAAGAAATTTCCACGACCCTTGAAACTGACCGGCCATCGGCTGCCTCCCGAAGCGCTTTCTGGATTTTTTCTTGGATAGCGGAACTCCCGGAGGGTTGAACTTCTCCAGACATGGGAATGCCTGTCACGCGGCAGACGACTTCGGTATTGTCTGATGCCAGCAGTTCGAATATTTCCTGATCACCCGTAACAAACAGGCGGGCCTCGGCTTCGCCGTCAGGCGTTGTCCGGCGGTGATGCGCGTGAAGGCGGCTCCAGGCGGCAAGCCTTTCGGCCGGCATAGATCCTTTATCTGAAACATCCACGAAAAATTGGGTATCCTCGGAAAAGGCCTTGAGCTTCCCAGCCTCCCAGCCTCCCAGCTTTCCAGCTTCCGGCTTTACCGGATCCGGTTCCGGCATCAGGTTTTGAAAAAAGCTTTTCTCCATAGCGCTGATTTGACGGAGATCCATGGAAACAGATTCCTGTTGACGGTCATATTCCTGGGCAACGGCGAGAAAAAGCCTTGCGTTCAGAAGCAGATCGTTTTCGATATCTTTTTGACCGAACAAAGCGCCGCGCTCTTTTTTTTCCGCCTCCCGGATCTCTGAACGGATTCTGGATATGGATGTTTCCCGAGAAAAAGGAACGGAGGCCGGGCTGAATTTAAGAAAATCCGGGCGCTCTCCGCGGTGAAGATCGGCCCAGGCCCGATAATCCTTGAGAAGATCCGGCAGACGACCTTCCTTTTCTTCTTCGGACAGAAGGATCTCGAGCCTGTTTTCCGCCTCCAGGCGGCGAAGCGATTCGGGTATCAGTTCCCGGTCGACCTGATAAACGGCGATTTGTTTGAAACAGGCAAACAGTGCGACGCGTACCGGTTCGCAAATCCAGGTGCGGGGAAAAAATACGGGGTTCATTTCAGTTTTTCGTCCCTTACCTGAACGCCCAGGGACTGAATTTCATCCCGGAGCCGGTCCGCAAGCTCCCAATCTGCATTTCGCCGGGCCTCCTTCCGTTTTTCCAACAGCTGCTGCACCCGCGGCTTTTCGGCTGATTGACCGAAATCGAATATTTTAATTACCATATCGATTTTTTGAAATGCATCCAGCAGAATACGGGCGTTGGCGCTGTCCAGCCGTTTTTCGGCGATCAACCGGTTGATCCGTTTGATCACTTTGAAGATGGACGCCAGGGCGGCGGATATGTTCAGGTCCTCGTCCATGGCGGTGGTAAACCCCTGCTTCAGATCGTAGATCAGTTGATTGATTTCCGGAAAAGCGCTGCCGTCTGAGATATTCATCAGACCGTGGATGCAGGTGTCAAATCGTTTCAGAGATCTGCGGGCATATTCGAGATGTTCTCGGGAAAAGGTAACCGGCTTCCGGTAATGCCCGGAAATAAGCCAGTAACGGATCTCTCGGCCGGTGAATCCCATACCTGTGAGGGTTTCGAGGGTCAGTTCGGCGGTCTCGTCGACCTTCTTGCCATCGTCGGCCAGGACCCGTTCACACAGGACCCAATACCTGGCAGGCACCTTGCCGGTCAGGGCGGTGGAAATGGCGATTTCATTTTCATGATGGGGGAAGGCCAGTTCCAGGCTGCTGGTGTGTATATCGAACTGATCTCCAAAATATTTCTGCGCAATGGCCGCGGACTGAATATGCCAGGATGGGCGGACATTTCCCCATTCCGTTTTGAAAAAGATTCCCTTTCGAAGTTCGGAGAGGGTGGACCTTTTTAGAATCGTAAAATCTCTTGGGTTGTCCTTCTCGTACTCATCCAGGTCCACCGTGGCGCCGATTCTAATTTTTTCGACATCGATGCCGGAAAGCTTTCCGTAATCGGGCAGGCGGGTCAGGTTGAAGTAGAGGGAACGCAGTTTTTCGTAGGCAAAACCCTTTTTCACCAACTCCTGGCTCATTCGGATCATATCGGGCACGTGATCGCTGGTTTTCGGGTATTCGTCCGCCGGTTCGATTCCGAGAAGGGACAGGTCCTTTTTAATCCATTCGATCTGCCGGCCCGAAAATTCGGCCGGACCGAGTCCCGCCGCCTCGGCCCCAGCAATGGTTTTATCATCCAGGTCGGTAATGTGCACCACATGGTGGACCTGATATCCGCGGTAGCCGAGGTATTTCCGCAGCAGTTCGGCGGCCACCAGGCGGCGGCATTCGCTCAGATGCATCCGGGCATGGGCCGTCGGTCCGCAGGTGTACATGGTCACGCTCTGGGCCGTGAGGGGATTGAAGGGCTCCTTTTTTCGGTGGAGCATGTTGAACAGGCTGACGGCGGCTTTTTCCTGAACGGCGAAAAGGGGAGTGCTCAGATAGCGTTCCCCGCCGTCGGGAAAAATCGCCACGATAACTCCTTCCGTCATGGCCGCGGCCTCATTGCGGGCGGCCACCATCGCGGCGCCGCTGCTCATGCCGACGAAAATGCCCTCGGTTTTGGCCAGTTGCCGTGACATCTCGTAGGCTTCTTCATCCTCCACGTTCACTTTCTTGTCGAGGCGTTTTTTTTCGTACAGTTCCGGGCAATACGCTTCCTTCATATTCTTGAGCCCCTGGATCTTGTGCCCCAGAAACGGCTCAACACCCACGATGCGGATATCGGAATTATACTCTTTCAGGCGGCGGGACATCCCCATCAGGGTGCCGGTGGTGCCCATGGTGGCCACCAGGGTGGTGATTGCGTGCCCGGTCTGTTCCCAGACCTCGGGGGCCGTGCCGTAATAATGGGCCTCGAAATTCGCCTTGTTGTTGTACTGGTCGGTCATGAAATAGCGGTCCGGATGTTCGCGCAGGAGCCGGTAGACCTCTTCGATGGCTCCGTCCGTTCCAAGATGCCCCGGGGTGAGCATGATATCCGCTCCCCGGGCTTTCAGGATTTTGCGGCGTTCCTCGCTCACCGCGTCCGACATGGTCAGAAGCAGCCGATACCCCTTGACGGAGCAGATCATGGCGAGCCCGATGCCGGTATTACCGCTGGTGGCCTCGATGACGATTTTATCCTTGGTGAGGGCGCCGGATTTTTCGCCGGATTCGATCATCCGCAGGGCGGCCCGGTCTTTGATGGAACCGCCGGGATTCAAGTACTCGAGTTTGGCGAAAATCTTCACCTTCGGATTCGGATTCAGGTGCCTTATTTCCACCAGGGGCGTATGGCCGATGGCATCGATAATCGTATTGCAGGCGGTGGGTAGTGGTTTCATGTGCCCCTATTCACTTTTTTCCGTGTTTTTTTCCTGTATGGATAAGTACCGGTTCAGGATGGCAAAGACCTGTTGCCGGACCCCTTCTTCATCCTGCGATGCATCGATTATTTGAAACCGGTCCGGCATCCGTTGGGCCAGTTCCAGATATCCGCGGCGTACCTTCCGGTGAAAATCGACGGTTTCCTTCTCGAAGCGTGTTTCGCTTCCAGAACGGTCTCCATTATGGATCTGCTTCCAAGCCCTTGAAAGTCCTTCTTCCGGCGTCAGGTCGAACAGAAGTGTGAGCGCCGGCGAAAGTCCATCGCACATGAGCCGGTGCAATTCCTGAATCGCGTGGATATCCAGACCACGGGCATATCCCTGATATACCAGGGTGGCGTCGAAATAGCGGTCGCAAAGAACGATCTTCCCCGATGCCAGCGCCGGCTGAATCACCTGGCGAATATGCTGGACGCGGTCGGCGGTGTACAGCAGCAGTTCCGCCCCCGGCGTCATGTCCTTGTTTTCGGGGTCGAGGAGGATGGAGCGGATTTTCCCGCCGACCTCGGTGCCACCCGGCTCACGGGTGACGACGACATCGAATCCCCTGGAGTGAAGGAAGCGGCTGATGTGTCCGGTTTGTGTCGTCTTTCCGCTGCCTTCGATGCCTTCCAGTGTTATAAACATATACTGTTCACCCAACCCTTCAGTGTCTTCATCATATCATAATCGGTCATATCACATTTGATGGGGGTGATACTGATGTAGTTTTCGCCAAGGGCCCCACCGTCCGTTTCCGGATGTTCGAAGGTGGTCTGACTGTCTAATCCCTGCCAGAAATAGAGTTTTTCCCGGGGGTCCTTTCGCTTTTCGAAAGTTTCCGAGAGGATCGAAACCGCCTGTCGGCTGATGCGGATTCCTGCCATGTCCCGGAGCGCACAATCCGGAAGATTGACGTTCAGAAAGGTGCCGAAGGGAAGCCCCTGCTCCAGGATTTTTTCAATCAACCCGCCAATGAACCGAGACGCTTCCCCATAATGGCGTCCGGAACGGCCATGGATGGAGACCGCCAATGCAGGAATACCGTAGAGGGCCCCTTCTTTGGCGGCGGACACCGTACCGGAGTAGTTGAGATTGACACCGATGTTGGCTCCCGGATTGATTCCCGAGATCACCATGTCCGGGCGTGTGTCCAGAAGCTCGACAACTGCCAGTTTCACGCAGTCCGCCGGCGTACCGCTTACGGCCGTACCGACTCCGTGGCCGTTGACCGGTATGGTTTCGGCACGAAGCGGCTGATGGAGGGTAATGGCATGTCCCACGGCACTGCGTTCCCGATCCGGCGCAACGACCGAGACCGTATGCCGCTTCACCAGATGGTCATGAAGTGCCCACAGCCCTTCTGCATAAATTCCGTCGTCGTTGGTCAGCAATATCTTCATTTTTTCAAATCAATACCAGTAAAAAGCAAAAGGGTCCACATGTCAAAGCGCTCTTTTCTTACAACTACATCTTGACTTTTTCAATAATAATTGGCCTATATGACTGATTTTGGAAATCCGGACCCGGCCGGGACGCGGTATCGTCATATTAACCCGTTCACTCTGAATGAATGCAAAACCGAAGGAGAACAGGTACCATTAATCCGAGAATCCCAAATTATTTTTCGGTATCCGAAGAAAAATCCGCAGATATCCTGAAGCGGCCCAGTTGGAGAACGGGCTTGAGGCTGTTTGTCTGTGTTTCGATTATGCTGCTTTCCTGTGTTTCTGAGGGCGCTGCTTCGGACCCGATCAGTCGGATGGCGGCCAACGGTTCAGACAATCCCACCAAGGTGACGGCATCTGAAGAAATCGTTTACGACAAGACGGCGGACAGCGTGGAGGCGACCGGAGGGGTGACGATTGACAGAGACGCGCTTCACCTTACGGCCGATACGGTCCATTTCAATGCTTCCACCCAGGACGCAACGGCCGACGGTGATGTTCGGATGAACATGGACGGAGATAACTTTTCCGGAAACAGGTTGAACTTCAACCTGGATAATCAAACCGGCGCTTTCTACGACGGGACCCTGTTTCTGAAAGACAACAACATGCATATCAAAGCCGGAGAAATTAAAAAATACGGGGCCGACAGCATTTTTGCACAGGACGTTCTCATCACCACCTGCGATGGGGCGTCGCCGGCCTGGGAAATCGCCGGAAAAAAACTCGATATTACCGTCGGTGGTTACGGCACCATGAGCAATGCGCTTTTCAAAGTGAAGAGAGTCCCTGTTTTTTATTTTCCCTTCCTGGTGTTTCCGGTGAACCTGCCCCGACAATCCGGCCTCCTTTCCCCCTATTTTGATTACTCTCAGAGGAGGGGGCTTGAATATTCCCAACCATTTTATTGGGCCATCAACGACAGCAGCGACGCCACCTTCTATCTGAACCACATGGCGCTCCGGGGCGAGAAACTGGGAGCCGAGTACCGGTATTTTTTGTCGGACACCGACAAAGGGGTGGCCATGTTCGATTTTCTGAAAGATAAGAAAGTGGATGACGGCACCGGTACGACGAGCAAGGATTGGGGATACGGCGGGTACCCGTTCCGCCAAAATTCCGACCGGTACTGGTTTCGGATGAAACAGGATCAGGAGTTCGGCGACCAGAGTTCCCTGATGCTGGATCTGGATATCGTCAGTGATCAGGATTATTTGCATGAATTTCGGCGAGATGTTTCCGGCTATCAGGATTCCGACAATCTTTTTTTAGGCCTTTTTAACCGGCAATTGGATGATTATAACGATCAGGTGCGGAAAAACAGGCTCGCATTCACCACCCAGTGGCCCGGCTACAGCCTGAACGCCGAAGCCTTGTGGTGGGACAATGTCATTGCAAGGACCCAGAATGAAACCGACAGTACCGTCCAGTCGCTGCCGGTTGTCTCTTTTGATGGTTACCGGCAACCGCTTTTCGGAACCCTGTTGTACGGCGATTTTGAAACCCAGGCCGCTTACCTGTATCGAAAGGACGGCATTCGTGGTGAGCGGATCGACCTGTATCCAAGGCTTTATCTGCCCAGGCGTCTGGGTAGGGTTCTGAGCGTCGAACCGTCCGTGGGGGCTCGCGAAACCCTGTGGCAGATCAGCGACGACGACGGGAGCCAGCAGGACACGGTCTCATCACAGCATCGGGAACTGTATGATTTCAAACTGGATCTTTCTTCGGAAATATACCACGTGTTCAGACCGGACTGGGCCCAAATCGATGCACTGAAGCACAACATGAGATTCCAGGTCGATTATGATTATACCCCCACGCTCGGTCAGGAGGACTACCCCTATTTCGACGGACTGGATCGAATCGACGGCGAAAACCTCATCACCTATTCAATCGTCAACACTTTCACCAGCCGCCGCGGCGCGGAAAACGGCTACCAATACAGTCAGGTGGCGAGGCTTGAGCTTTCCCAGAGCTATGACCTCAACAAGGAACGAAACGGCGACCCGGAACCCTTTAATCCTGTCGAGGGATATCTTCAGCTCGATTTCGGCAAATGGTGTTATCTGGAGGCGGACGCCGAATGGTCGACCTACAGTGGTGAATTTGCTTCCCACAACATTGCCTACCGGTTTTCCGACGAACGTGGAGACCTCCTTTCTTTGCAGCACCGGTATACGGCGTCCTTACTGGAAACCCTTATGGTTTCCGCCACCCTGAAACTGACGGACGGCATCTGGCTTTTCCCCAAATACGAGAAAAACCTGAAAACCTATAAAATGGTCAGTCGGGGGCTGGACCTGATCTACCGGGCCCAATGCTGGTCTGTAGAAACCCGGTACGAGGAGGAGTACGACAATGACCAGGTCGATTGGCACGTGGGTCTGACGTTTACGTTATATGGACTGGGAGGTATGGGGAGCGGCGCTCTGCACAATGAAGGTCTTCCTTCCTGGGCCAATGGAGGATTCTAAGGAAGCCTGCGGAATCCTATTGATCAATAGCCCAAAAGATCGTAAAGGTAGCTCTCGATTTTTAAACATTCATTCAGCGTGGATAACATGAACGATCCATTCATTCGCGCCTGGTATGTTCTGCACACGAGAAGTCGATTCGAGAGTGTGGTGAACGAGGCGCTTGAGAAAAAAACAAAAGAAGTTTTTTTGCC
>JBECKW010000245.1:0-3826 GCA_040235505.1 Desulfobacterales bacterium | reverse complement strand
CCCCGTCCCGGCCCGGGAAAGCTCCCGGGCGAGCTTGATTCGCTGGGCTTCGCCCCCGGAAAGGGTGGTGGCCGCCTGGCCCAGTTTGATGTAGCCCAGGCCCACATCCATGAGGGTGTTTAAAATGACCATGATGGAGCGGTGGTTGGAAAAAATTTCGCAGGCCTGACGGACCGAAAGGTCCAGAATATCGGCAATGGAAAGCCCCTTGTAGGTCAGCTGGAGAGTGGCGTCGTTGAAGCGTCGGCCCCGGCAGGTTTCGCAGGGGACGAAGACATCCGCCAGGAAATGCATCTCCACCTTGATGAAACCGTCCCCGTGGCAGGCTTCGCACCGCCCCCCCTTGACGTTGAAGGAGAACCGGCCCTTGCTGTAGCCCCGGGCCCTGGATTCGGGCAGGAGGGCAAAAAGGTCCCGGATGGGATCGAAGACCTTGGTGTAGGTGGCGGGATTGCTCCGGGGCGTTCGGCCGATTGCCTTCTGGTCGATGTTGATCACCTTGTCCAGGTGCCCGAGGCCTTCGATGCCGTCGTGGGCTCCCACCTCGATCATGGTTTTGTGAAGCCGCCGGGCCAGGGCCGGATAGAGAATCTGGTTGATGAGGGATGACTTCCCGGCCCCGGAAACCCCGGTGACCCCCACCATGAGTCCAAGGGGAATTCGAACGTCGATGCCGGCCAGGTTATTGGCCGAGGCCTTTCGGATGGTGATCCAGCGGCTGCCGGCCTTCCGGGGTGTCCGGCGCCGGTCCGGAATCTCGATATCCATCTCACCGCTCAAATACTTCCCGGTGACGGACCGCGGGTCCCGGCAGATCTCCTCCGGCGTGCCTTGGCTCACGATCTCGCCCCCCAGGAGACCCGCTCCGGGTCCGATGTCCACGATCCAGTCCGCCGCCGCCATGGTTTCCCGGTCGTGCTCGATGACGATGAGCGAGTTTCCGATGTCCCGCAGATGCTCCAGGGTTTCCAGGAGTTTCAAGTTGTCCCGCTGGTGAAGCCCGATGCTCGGCTCGTCCAGGATGTACAAGACCCCTGTCAGTTCCGAACCCACCTGGGAGGCCAGGCGGATCCGCTGGGACTCGCCCCCCGATAGAGTGGGCCCCCTCCGGGAGAGAGTCAGGTAGTCCAGACCCACGTTCAGGAGAAATCCCAGGCGGCCGGAGATCTCCTTCACCACCTCCGAGGCGATCAGTTCCCGGTTTCCGGCAAGATTCAGATCACGGAAAAAGTCAAAGGCCTCCCGGATGGTCAGGCCCGTCACATCGATGATGGAGCGTCCCGCGATCCGCACATGCAGTACCTCGGGCTTGAGCCTTTGTCCGCCGCAGGTCTCGCAGGTCCGGGAAGACATGAATCCGGCGTAGTATTTTTTCTGGTGCTCGGACTGGGTCTGGTGGTACCGGCGCATCATGGTGGGCACCAGGCCTTCCCATGCCATGGTCACCTGCCCCTGAATCTTCTCCGAATCCCAACTCACTTTCATCTCCCGGCCGTTGGATCCGAAAAGGACTATCTCCTGCTGCTTTTTGGGGAGCCGCTTCCAGGGCGTATCGAAATCGATGCCCCACTGGCGCTCCATGGCCGAAAGCTGGCGCCCGCCCCAGGAAGTTGTCTGGTCCCCGGTTTTCTGGAAATAATTCCGCCAGGGCACCACGGCCCCTTCCCGGATGGTGAGCCCCGGATCGGGCACGATCTTATCCGGGTCCATGCTCAGGCGGCTCCCGATGCCGTTGCACTCGGGACACATACCCATGGGGGAGTTGAAGGAAAAGAGCGAGGGCTGAAGTTCCGGATAGGAGTGACCGCAACAGGCCCGGGCCTCATCCATGACAAACTCCTCCCCGTCCAGCACGTGGACGATGAGCCGGCCCTTCCCGGTCTTCAGCGCCGTTTCCACCGAATCCGTGAGCCGCTTCCGGAAATCCGAACTTCGGGCCACCACCAACCGGTCCACCACCACCTCGATGGTGTGCTTTTTGTTTTTCGCCAGGCTCTGGACGTCCTCCAGTCCCTGCACCACCCCGTCCACCCGGACCCGGGAAAATCCTTCCCGTCGAAGCCCCGAAATCTGCTCCCGGTGCTCGCCCTTCCGGTTTTCCACCACCGGGGCCATCAGGTAAATCCTGCTACCTTCGGGAAGCTCCTGAATCCGGTCCACCATCCCCTGGGCATCCCCCCGTCCCACGGGTTTCCCGCAATGGATGCAGAACTGCTCCCCGATCCGGGCAAAAAGCACCCGGAGATAGTCATAGATCTCGGTGATGGTGCCCACGGTGGACCGGGGATTTTTACTCGCCGCCTTCTGCTCGATGGATATGGTGGGGGAAAGCCCCCGGATCGTATCGTATTTCGGCTTTTCCATCTGCCCGATGAACTGCCGGGCATAGGCGGACAGGGACTCCACGTACCGTCGCTGACCTTCCGCGAAAATGGTATCGAAGGCCAGGCTCGATTTCCCGGACCCGGAAACCCCGGTGAACACGATCAGCTTCTTCTTGGGAAGGGTCACGTTGACGGACTTGAGATTATGCTCCCGAGCCCCACGGACCTCGATGACGTCGAGCTCTTTTGGACCGAGCATATTTTTCTTACGGATGTTTTTTTTCTTTTCGGACATAATAATTTCAATAGGATTCGAGGGTTCAAGGGGGAGGAACCTATAGCAGGGTTCTATCCGTCCCTAAAGATCTGTCACTTGCATATCAGTGTTTATCATCACCATTTGCAAACTGCTTCAAATGCTTTTCCCTCGATTCCTTGGCCCCTTCTACCCTCGAACCCTTTTTTCTCTTTTCTGTAAACTCCCACCAGGGAAGCGGCTCGCCCCCCTCCATAAAATCCACCGCCGCCATGAACACGTCGATCACGCAGGGGTCATGTTTCGTTCCAGTTTTTTCGCACAACTTCCGGTACATTTCAAAAGGATCTTTTCCCACCAGCTTTTTCGGATGATCGATTCCAATCAGCCGAAGATCCGCCGCCATGGCCTTTCCAATGTTCGGAAGCGCCTCCAGGGCGGATACCGTTTTACAGTCAAGATTTTTCATTGAAACACGTCCTTGCTGTCAGCTATCAGCGATCAGCTGTCAGCTTAAAAATCAGTCAACTCGCCAAGATAGTATATCAAATCCCATTCTTCGTGTCCTCAGTTTATCCCGGCGTCGGAGTGCTCTTCGTGGTTTTCTATCGGTTTTTCCATGGGACTTGCACCCCCCGCCACCATCTGATATCGAACGTCAAGCCTTTTCCCAAAAAGACACACTCAAACATGTGCGTCCTGCGTAAAGGTCGTTCAGCTTTCTGCCGTTACAACTTTGTGCCTCTGTGCCTCTGTGCCTTTGTGCCTAAGTAGTTAGCCTTTGTGCCTAAGCCGTTAACTTGAAACCTGTAGCCTGGAACCTTCAACCTGGAACTTGGACCCTTGAAAAAAGACTTCACCTACACCCCCGCATGGAACCTGTTTCTTCTCACCCTGGGCGCCGTGATTTTTACCATCGGTGTCAATGCCGTGGTGGTGCATCAAAGCTTCATCACCGGCGGACTTTACGGTACCGGGCTGCTTCTTTATTATAAAACGGGCTGGCTCAGCCCGGGTATCTGGTTCCTGATTTTCAACCTCCCCCTTTTCCTCGTGGGATGGTTTTTCATCAGCAGGCGGTTTTTCCTTTACAGCCTGTATGCCGTTATCGTCATCAGCCTGGCATCCGAATTCATTCATCTCGATTTCAAAATTCATCATCAGCTCTATGCCGCCATTTGCGGGGGCATCATCTGCGGTGCCGGAAACGGCATCATCTTCAGGTCCCTCGGCTCCGGGGGCGGCC
>JBECKW010000110.1:0-9336 GCA_040235505.1 Desulfobacterales bacterium | reverse complement strand
TCTATCGGCTGCGCATGAAAGGATTCCCCTCAAGAATAATCGACGTATTTTTTCTGCCGTCGATCTTCGATCACGTACCGACCCGGGATAAAAATATCGCTAAATTTATATATCCAATTAATATCTTTGCAGTTATGCGCTAAAATAAATGAAAAATCGCACTACAATACGCCCCACATTTCCACTCCCAAGAAAATTCGGAGGCATGTTTGTTACGTTTACATCCTGATACGACTCTATATGGTTTATTTTTTCGGGCTCAGAAGTAATTCATATAATCCTATCAAGAGGACAAATCGAATTCAATAGTTTTTTGTAAACCTCAACATAAGGGTAAAGGCATAGGCACAGAGGCACAAAGTTAACTACTTGGGGGCCTGCGGGCAGGCCAAGAGCCGAACGACCCATGGAAGACCGGCGCCGGCAGAAAAAATATCCATCCGGAACCCTGGTTCCCGGATGGATATTGTGTATCATCGGCTTTTACTTTGTGCCTCTGTGCCTCTGCCTTTACACCTTCGTGCCTTGCCGTTACGCCTTTGCCGTTAACTTTGTGCCTCTGCGCCTCTGTGCCTTTGTGCCTAAGCCTTTAAACCTCTGTGCCTTTGTGCCTATTTTTTAATCACTCCACCTCGATCATGGCCCTATTGATCGTAATGGTTTCCTTCGGTGTCCCGTCGGAGGAACCATAGGTTTCTATTTTATTGACCACGTCCTTTCCATCCACCACCTGGCCGAAAATGGTGTGTTTGCCGTTAAGGTGTGACGCCGTGGCAAACGTAATAAAGATCTGGCTGCCGTCCGTGCCGGGGCCGGCGTTTGCCGAGGCGACCTGATAGGGTCTGTCGAATGTTACCTTGGAACTGAATTCGCCGTCGAGTTGATACCCGGGGCCTCCGGTGCCATCCCCCATCGGGTCTCCTCCCTGTGCCATGAAACCGGGAATGATGCGATGAAAGGTCAGTCCGTCATAAAACCCCTTCTCGGTGAGATAGATGGTACTGGTCACATGCATGGGTGCAACATCCGGCAGCAGTTTGATTTTGATGTCCCCTTTGTTGGTCTTGAGCACCCAGTAATAAGTTTTATTGCTGTCAAAGGTCATCATTTCGGGTTTTTTCAGTTGGATCTTCCAGGCGTTTTCCCCCAGGGCGGCGATGGCCTGTTTTTGGGCCTGCTCCTCCTGAAATTTCTGGACGATCTGTTTCTGCTCTTCCGTCGTGAACTGAAGCGTTTTTCCGCCGAGTACGTCATTTATACCCTGAACCAGAGCGTCCATATCCGGATCAATGCCCTGGCGTTGGAGACTGTTGCCGATCTGGTTTCCGAATATATAACTAATTTTTTCCTGATCGGTCTTCAGCTCGCTCGAGGCCTCCTGGGCGTGAAGGGCAAAGGGGGCGGCCAAGGTTATCAGCAATACAGCAATAATGACTCGGATCATAACGATTCTCCCGTGTATAAATGGATTTGTTATTGGTGAAGGTATCCCTGAAGCATTTCTTTATATCAGTGTTCTCCTGTTTTTCAACCTCAATTATTCCACCGGTCCTCAGGATATGCCGTTGATGCGGTAACACGCATGAACCCTGTATATTTGCATATCCTCATCCTTAAGCAGTACGTTAATATATCGAGAATTTTGCTCCAACTGATTTGGAGAAGAACCTTAATATATTACTTTTCAATACCGACCCGTGCCTTCACGCCCGCCGCATAATAATGTTTGACGCTTTTCATTTCCGTCACCAGATCCGCCCGCTCCATTACCTCCGGATGCGCGCTCCGGCCGGTTATCACAAGCTCCAGGCCCTCCGGCTTTCCGTCCATGATCTCAAGCAGCGCCGAAACAGGAAACAAACCGGCGGTCACCGCACCGTTTGCCTCATCCATCACGATCAGGTCGTATCGCCCGGATTGCATGGCGGCTTTTACTTTTTCAAGACCGTCCCGGGCCGCCACCACGTCTTCGGGCGCAGGCGTACCGGAGATGAAGCGTCCCAGGCCGAACTGTTCCACCACAACCCGGTCCGAAAAGGTCTTAAGTGCCTTGATTTCGCTGTAATCCCCCTTCTTGATAAACTGTGCGAAATAAACCGACAACCCCGCTCCGACCGCCCGGAGCGAAAGTCCCAGGGCAGCTGTGGTTTTTCCTTTACCGTCGCCGGTATATACTTGGATGTAACCTTTCATGACTCAGGGTTGGCTTCTTCATCCGGTTCATGCGACAACGCCGGGGAGGAGGACTCGGCTGGAAAATAAATTCTGATAACCGTTCCCATTGATTTTTTCGAATCGACAAAAATGAAGCCGTTATGGTTTTTCACGATGCCATACACCGAGGCCATGCCGAGTCCCCTGCCTTCTAATTCCGTGGAAAAAAACGGCTCGAAAATTCTTTTTCGCGTCGCTTCGTCCATGCCTTTTCCGCTATCCTCGACTGTCAGCGATACATAATGGCCCGCTTTCATTTCCCGCGCTCCATGTTTTCCCCCAAAAAGCCCCAATAAGGTTCAAGGCTAACAAATAAAACGAAATGTAAATTATCATGGACTGGAAAAAACCACCACCTTTTAATGGTTCTCCGGCGATTCTGGCAAGCTAAACGTTCATACGGAACGCAACATCCTGAATGGTGATCCAAACAACAAACCCGCCTGAAAACGCCGTGGGTTATAAATTCCCATGACTTTCAGCCGGGTTTGATGAAAATTCGACAGGTGAAGCGCTATATCACAATCAGAACGACCCCCGTCAGCATCAGGAAGCTCCCGAAGAGCCGTTCCCGTATATGCTCCTCGTGAAAGAAAATACCTCCGAAAAGCACGCCCAGAAAAAGGCTCAATCTTTTCACAGATATCATATAGGAAACCAGAATCGTGGAAATTCCTTTAAAATGGCACAATGCCGCAAGCGCCTGGCAACCGCCGATAAGCAAAAACATGGCACCCCCTCGGCGCACCTGCGGGACCCGCATCCCCCTTCGGATCGCCAGGGGAAGCAGCGGCACGGAGATGAGCGGCACATAACAAATCCCCATGAACGCCGGACTCGAATGCTGAACCGCCGCCTTCCCGAGGACCGAGGTGATGCTGTAAATAAAAGCCACCAGCATCATGAGAAGGGAGCCTTTTTCGGATATGACCGCCCGGAGCGGCTGAAGACGCCCCTCGCCCAACAGATGGATATTCAGGCAAAAAGCTCCCGCAACGATGAAACAGATTCCGAAAATCCCTTTCAGATCCGGGAGTTCCCCCAGAATCAGAAAGGAGGTGATGATCGTGAACACCGGTGTGAGGGAGAGAAACGGTACGGTGAGGGAAAGCGGAGAAATCTGGAGGGCTTTCATATAAAGAAGAATCGCGCCGACTTCCAGGGGAAGCAGTATGACGATCGTCAGCCAGAACTTTCCGTCCAGCGGCGGAATCGGGGCGAAGAGAAGCAGGGGCAGAAGAAAAATGGAAGCGAACCCGAGCCGCGCCCAGGCGACAACGACCGCCGAATGGCGCTGCAGAATCTTTTTAGCCAGGGCGTCGGAAGCCGCCGTAAAGAAGGCGGCACCGAGAGCGTATACATATCCCCCCAATTAGAGACGCCTTTCCGCTGCTAGAACCGCCCGCTGACACCGATGCCGATATGAACCCGGGGGGAGGATCTTCGCTGCGGATCCCACCTTTGTATCTCCACGATATCGATGACGGGGTACCGGTACGTCATCTCGCCGATGAGGCGGTTTTCGGCGCCCTGCAGCCGCCCGACCACGGTGAACAGGGTCCCCGGCGGGTAAAGCACGGGGTCCAGGAATTGGGAGCTTCGAATCAGGAACCGTCCCTGGGACTGGTCACTGTTTGCCGGTCGATAATCGCCGTCGAGATCCTGCTGCAGGGCCACGATCTGCGTTCCGCCGTTCTCGTTTTCAATTTTAATGACCCTGCCGCCCCATATCACCGTCTGTCCCTGGTATCCGGCCGGGTTTTTGAGCACATCGCTGAAAGCACCGGAATACGTCACCTGGGAAAGGGCCTGTCTTGAAATGCCGCCGGCGCAGGCGGTCAGCATCCCCGCTATGGCAACAAAGAATGCGGCTTGAACCAATCGTCTATCCATCGATTTTTCCTCCGATTTCACACGATACGATCTGAAAGCTGAACGGTGGTTCGTCACTTGTCTTTGCGATACGCCCGACGGGAAGTTCCGTCGTAATAATAGTAATAGGGATAATTCCAGTAATAAGGATACCCCCAATAGTAGGGATAGCCCCAGTAGGGATACCCCCGGTACCACCACGGACCAAAGGGATCATATC
Organism: Desulfobacterales bacterium; assembly: GCA_040235505.1. GTDB lineage: Bacteria > Desulfobacterota > Desulfobacteria > Desulfobacterales > JAFDDL01 > JBECKW01. The sequence continues at coordinate 5,030 of JBECKW010000110.1, read as the reverse complement.
CCGGGTAGGAACGCCGCTCCCACGCCTGTTTCACGGGCCACAAATGAATATTGTGCACCTTGATTCGAAGATAGGGGTAGGGCACCTCGGGATCATTGGCACTGCCGCCAAGAATTTCACCGTTCACGGTAACGGCCCGCCCCTTTGTGTAGACTTCGGGGTCGATAAATCCATCGTAAATCAAAATCAACCGGCCCTCCGAGAGGTCCTTCGATTTCAGACGCTGACCGGAATCGATGGGGGCCTCGACCGCTGTGATCTGTGTGGTATTTTTCTTATTTTCCACTTTGAGGATATATCCCCCCATCACCACCGTCTGGCCTATGTAGCCGTTCACATTCGCTATTATGTCTGAAAGCGGCATCTTGGGAAGCGCCCCCTCCTGCGGGACCACCGGTGCCCCGGCACATCCCGCCAGAAGCCCTGCCAGAAAAACAATTCCCCAAAAATAACGTTTCATGGTCATATTTCCTTTGGTTGAGATTCTCACCGGGAACCCCGGATTCCCTGGTGGTTGAATACAAGTATAAGACTTGTTTCAAATGAATTCAATCATGGGTGGCAAAAGAAGGTTTCGGGTGTCAGGTTTCCCTTTCTTTTCGAAGTGTTGTCCAGGTATGGGCTTCAAGAAAGGATCCCGGTACGTTTTCCTCCATTTCCCGGAAAAGTGAATAGGGCATGGAGAAGGTCATGAGGTTGTCCCCGAGTTGCTTGCGGATGTTGAGCCGGGCCGACAGATCCGTAAGCCCCACCACCGCCCGGGGCATATCCGACCGATCTTCCCGGTAGGGATAGATCCCGATGGTCTGGCATCCCGCGGCATAGGGAATGATCACGTTCTCATTATCCCCTCGCCCGTAATTTGCAAGCACTACCAGGGCCGAGAGCTGATCCGGGTCCGCAAAGAAAATAACGACCTGCGGGGTCTCTAAATTCGAGTCGATCACCTCCAGGGGCTTGAACACCACATACTTTGAAGGGATGTCCACAATGGGAAGCGCATCGATAAACCGCTGTACCAACTCGGGGGATTTGATATAGCGCTCGCCGTGAAGAAAATTTTCGTGGGACTCTTTGGTCATGTATGGCTTTGCCTGGTCCGCCACCTGCCGGCCTTTCTCCCAGTCATCGTTGCCCGTGGAAAGAAATCGACAGAAACACTCCTCTCCGCCGGGAAAGTCTTTATACCGGGCGCCGAATCCCAGCCCGACACCGCCGCCCCAGCAACCGAACGTCTCCCGATCGCACACGGATACCCGGCCCTTGGCGGCATTGGCCGCGAGCCACATGACGCACCCCCATTTGCCGGGCTTGAACTGCATGGCCTCCCCGGGTGCCTCATCGCTCCACAGCAGCGCAATCGGCGGATAGACGGTTCCAATTTTTTGATGGATAGCACTTTTCATGGCAGCCACCTCCGCTAAGGGGTTTCAAATTTCCTGCCGCATGGGCATATTGAATCATCATCCGCCGGTGGATTCTTTGTCAACGGGCTTTTTCACATGCGGGTTAAAATAGCCGTGCCGCAGGCTGGGAAAGCGGGCCTTGATCCGGTTTACCAGGTTCTTCATACCGACGGGGGCTCCATGGGAAGTGGCCTCATTCATGGCCTGGCGGTAGCGAAGGGGGTCGAAATTCATATTCCGCCATTGAATCAGATGGATGGGATGAGTGTCGAGAAAAGAAAAAAGCGCTTCGACCTCCTCCGGTGAGTCGGTGATACCCGCCATGTTCAGGTAATTGACGGCCACATGCCGTTGCCTCCGGATTCCCAGGGCAGCGCTTTCAAGCACGTCCTCAAAGCGGTATCCCCGGGGCCGGAAATAGGCATTGTAACAGGCCTTTCGGACACTGTTCATGCTGATCCGGATACTGTCGAGTCCCGCGTCAAAGAGCCTGGAAAGAACCGCCGGCAGGCTGCCGTTGGTGTTCATGTTGATGGTGCCGGACGCGGTTTTTTCCCGGATTTTATAAATGGCCGGTTCGATCACCTCGGCGGCCAGAAGCGGATCCCCTTCGCAGCCCTGCCCGAAGCTCACCACCCCCTTTTCCACCTTGGAGAGATGCTCCAGGGCGATTTCGGCAATTTCGTCCGCCGACGGCATAAAATCGATCCGGTCCTGGCAGTGGGATACGACACCGGTGCTCTGAAGGGAGAGGCAGCCCAGGCAGCGGGCGTTGCAGCGGGGAGAGGCCGGCAGCGGGGCTTCGCACCGGCCGATAAAGAAGTTTTTGGCGGCCGGACATCCATAAGTGATGGCGCATTTTTCAAGGTGCTTTCGAAGTCGGTTCCGGGGCATTTTTTTCCTCAGAACCGACACCCCCCGATCCACCTTCTCCTGCGGCATCAGCCGAAGATCCTGACGCCGCTCCCGGTCGATTTGAATTGCGGCGCTTCGGAACCCGTTCCCATACCATCCCACCGCGCCGTAGGAGAAAAGCGGCAGATTGGAGGCACCGCTCTGCTCCTCATAGGCCGGAGGGCTGGCAATGAGATACCCCGGCGAATTAAACGCGGAAACGGGGAAAAGCCTTTCTCCCGGCGCGAAGGGGTTTTCCTGAAGCACTTCCATATTTCCGGTATGAAGGTTCAGCACCACCGGCGCCCGGTCCGGTAGAAACATCAGCTCGCCGCCATAAGGCATGGGAAGTGTATCGGCCACGGTGAGCGGTGAAAACAAATCCCCCGGCATGCCGGCGGCAGCATACCCTTCCAGATCGAAAATATTCCCCGCCTCATCGGCCACCACCGCCGTAACGAACCGGTCCCGGCCTTGATCTGCCCTTGTCTTTTTGTGTTTACCGTTGGTCATTGGTCAAACAGCTCTTCGGCTCTTCGGCTCTTCGGTTTTTCGGTATTTCCGTTCTTCCCGGCTCCAATACTTCCAAGCACAAAAAAGGATCATGAACGTAACAAGTATCATCACCATTAAAAAAATCAAGAATGGACCCCTTTACGGGAAGCGTACCGGATAGTGGGTGAGGCGGGTGACTTTATCATGTGCACGAGTATCGGCGAGATGCCGAGCTGCAGACCGGGGCTGGTCAAGGAATAGGTGGAGGCCACCAGTGGGTAGGGTGTTTGTTAGCATCTCCGGCCTTTCCGAAGCGTTTTTACGGCCAAAAAAATGATGAATTCGGGCATACAGATAATTTTAATGTAAAAAATAAGTTAAGAAACCTTAAGATATGTCAATATCAGATTGACACCCCAGTTATAAATAATGTATGCAGATAAAAAACATCATAAATATTAGTTTAGAAATAGAAAACATGCAGGGGCTCCACCCTACACATGCGAACTGCTGAAACCGGTAAAGCGTTTACCGGAACGATAACATCGACGATCTTTTTAAAAAAGTTCGGGCTTAGAAAAACCATATAGAACTAGAAGGATTGCAGATGCGCAACGCTTTATCCATGGTTTTGCAGTCTATCATTCTGCCATGCAGGTTGAGCCCGATCTGCTACGCTCCCTCGTCTGTCACCGAACGAGCATGTCCCATAAATTCCACTGCTTCCGGCGTCTCCAATTCAACATCTGCCAAGGTGGCCCTCACGTTTAAATTTAATTGGATCGAAGGCAATTCTTACTGAACGCATGATGATAAATCCATATTCTCCGGACGCCATTTTCATTTACTGTCGCCCGGGGAAACAATAAAAAATAAAAAAGAAAGGAGAGGACAGGGAATCAATGATGAAACGCAACAATGTCTTTAGGCCAATAAGGGTCGGGTAGGCGATCATCAGGGGGCGGCCTGTCTGCTACTGCTGGTCAGCTTCTGCCATTTAGATGAGGCCAGTTCATCCACAGATGCCCAGGAAATGGCGCAGGGCAGAGAGGTCGGTAGTGACGAATCTGTCAATGAATGAACGCATTAACCGACGGGGTTATCGACAACGGACCGATTAACAAAAGAGGGGGACTATGATTAAAGGGGATCGTTTACGACATTTCTTTTTACGGGTTGCATTATGCGTTGGCGGGTGTCTTGTGTTTTTAGCACCTGCGGGTGAAGTATCAGCACAGACAACGTCGACGGGTGACGAATATATGCTCGAAGAAATCACCGTCCAGGCGCAGAAGCGCGAGGAGCTGATACAGGACGTTCCGATCGCCATCACCGCGGAGGACGGTGAGACGCTGGACAGAACGAAAGTCGAGGACACCTTCGACCTGAAGGCCCTGGTGCCCAGCCTCGATTTCAGCACCGGCGTGGGCGGCCTCGGCCTACCGCGCATCCGCGGCGTGGGCTCCACCGGCACCGGCCCCGGCATCGAGAATCCCGTGGCGGTCTATGTCGACGGTGTCTATATCGGCTCGCAAATCGGGCAGCTCACCGGGCTGGACGACGTGGCCCAGGTGGCCGTTCTCAAAGGACCGCAGGGAACGCTTTTCGGCCGCAACGCCACGGGCGGTCTCCTTCAGATCACGACGAAAAGGCCGACCCAGGATTTCACCGGCAACGTCAGCGCCAGCTACGGCAACTATAATACCTATGGCGGCAAGGTTTATCTCTCCGGCGGTCTGGCCGATAAGGTTGCGGCGAACCTGGCCGTGAAATACGAGAAACGCGACGACGGATGGGGCGTGAACGTGTTCACGGGCAACGACATCATGACCCAGGAGTCATCCAGCGGCCGTCTAAAGGTTCTGTGGACCCCGAGCGACAATACCGACGTCACGTTGGCAGGCGATTTCGGCCAGGTCGATTCGGCCAGTCCGGCCTTCCGCGCACTGACCAGAAATGTCCGGGGCAATTTCGCCGGAGGCGGCGAGCGCGACATCGACGCGGATGTGGATCCGTCGCTGGAAGCGCGTCAGCACGGGGCAAGCCTCACCGTCAAGCATGATTTCGACAGCGTGCAACTCCTCAGCATTTCGGCTTATCGATATGATAGGCTCCAAGTTATCTTCGATCCGGACGGCACGACCGAGGATGAGTGGGCGGGCGTGCCGATGGCGGGGCTTCCGCCCCTGGGATTCGCCCACGGCTTCATCATCAATAACAACGAGATCCACAAGC
>JBECKW010000113.1:0-3885 GCA_040235505.1 Desulfobacterales bacterium | reverse complement strand
GCCGGCTTTTCATCATCCACGATTAATGTGCGAATTTTGAACATCCGGTTAATCTCCCCCGAAGGGTTCATCGGCGGCGTGAAACGGCAGCAGTAATTCCACCCGTACCCCGCCGCCCTCAGCGTTTGTAACGTTGAAGATAAAATTCCCCTCTCCATAAAGACGGCGAAGACGTTCGCGCGTGTTGCTGATGCCGATACCGGCGTCCTGCGCCACATTCCAACCCGGCGACAATCCCGGGCCGTCGTCTCTTACAATGAGCCGCAGCCGGTCTTTTTCTTTTTGGGCCTGGATTTCCACCACTCCTTTCTGAGAGCGGGGGGCGATGCCATGGCGGATGGCGTTCTCAACAAAGTGTTCCAGAAGAAGCGGGGGGACCATGGCATCGAGGGTTTCCGGATCCACGGCGATACTGACTTCAAGGCGTTCCGCAAAACGAGCCTTCTGCAAGGCCAGATAGCGTTTGATAAAGGCCATTTCTTCGGCCAGCGGGATCTCCTGCTCTTCGGAGTAATTCAGGGAAAACCGCAGCAATTCACCCAATTGTTCCAGCATACGACGGGCGGCCCGGGGATCGCGCACCACGTGGGCCGATATGGTATTGAGCGCATTGAATAAAAAGTGGGGATGCATCTGGCTTTTCAAGGTGTTCAGACGGGCTTCGGTCAGCGATTGTTCCAGTTTCGCGGTCTGTATTTCTCGATCCTTCAGTAAGTTATTGTAGTTATAAAGCATGTAGACCGATATAATCACCCAATAAATCAAGAGGTGAGTCAGAAAACGGCCACGCCTTAAAAGTTCAAATGAAGCAAATGAAAAGGAAAGATCGGCGATTTCTCCCTGCGCAAGTTCGATGATGAAGCTGCTCACATTGATGGCAAAGAGGCTGATCAGCAGAGAAAGTGGAATGTGATATAGAAAACGCTGCAAAAAGGCACCATCAGGAACCGGCAGCTTCCGGTCCAGGCCGATAAGGATCGGGGCCAACAGCAACCAGATACACCATTCGCTGATGGACAGTTTCAGCGTTTCGAACCAGGTGACGGGAATTTCCGGCGGCGGCCGATGGGTGGAATAAATGAGGATGAGCAACGACCATAAACCAAGCCAGATCAGCACCCCCCCCCAACGCGTTCTTTTGAAACTTGCAGCCATGGTTTTTTACTCCCCGGAAAGACAGTTCCTTCCTACCACATCTGGAAGGGTCGTTAAATAACTTTTTGTTTTACGGAACGATTAAAAGCCGACGCCTGAACTCCTGAACGCTGAAAGCGCCCCCCAGGGATTCCTGATTTCTGAATGGATACAATCGAATGACTTTCTTACATGCATACGCTCGTTCGTTACAAATATTGTATCATTTATTACAATAAATTTGACGAGCCGAAGACGTTTCATCAACTATTCTATTTCCCAATAGAAGATACTCGGTAACCGCATGAGTGGGAAACACTTTTGAGGGGGAATACGCTGTTTATTGTTCATTTAGGGTGGCACGTTTCCCCCTTGTTTTTCGGTAGTTACCACAATCCCGGCAACGTCAATGAATTTCACCTAAAAAATCAAGGAGGGACCGAATATGTCCGAGAGAAACGACAAGTCTAAGAGCAACATGAGCCGTCGCACCCTTATGAAGGTGGCCGGGGCGACACTTCTGGGAGGCTATCTGGCGCCGAATGTATTAAGGGCAGATGCCGTCGCCGCAGAGAACCAGAAGGTACTTGAGCAGGTTTCCAGCAAACAAACGTCCCTGAAGTATCCGCATCTTTTATCGCCGATCAAAATCGGTGCCTATATTTTTAAAAACCGGATATTCGGCACCCCGAGCTCTCCGCACTTTGACGTGACCCCGGAGACTTACCCCGATGAGGATCTTATTGGCTATTATGCCAATAAAGCCCGGGCCGGCGCTTCATTGATCGTCACATCGCAGCCATTCGAAATTCACCCCGTGAATGAGGAAGATGTAATTAAACTCGGGGAAAGAAAAAACGATATTAATCCCGGCCATGCTGCCGGCGGCGGTCATACGCCGACTTGGGATCTGGCCAATGCGGGCGGCCAGAACCGTCTTTCCGATCTGACGGAAGGCGTTCATCTCCATGATTCTCTCATTCTTTGGAAACATAAGTTGCACATGCCGGATGGATATGACGTGAGTCCCAGCGAAAATGCGTCAGGACCGAGTTTCGCACTCGGAGGCGGACCCGTTGAATCAAGGAAAGAAATCCCGGTGGAAAAAATCAAGGAATTCATTGAAGATATCGCGACCCAGGCATCGATGGCGAAAGAATGCGGCTTTGATGGCATGTACATTCACATGGGATACCGGGGCCCCCTGACGGCCCGATTCCTCTCGCCGACAACAAACCATCGGACGGATAAATACGGTGGCAGCATAGAGAACCGGGCCCGCTTCTGTCTGGAGCTGATCGACGCCATCAGGAAGAAATGCGGTCAGGATTACTTCCTCTGGGGTTGCATAAGCGGAGAGGAAAATACCGTAAAGGGCGGCTACACGTTGGATGACGGTGCGGAATATGCCAAGCTGTTTACCGGACATCTCGACATGCTGTCTCTGAAAGGAGATGGAGAAAACGCGCCAACCAATTTCCATGATAGTCCCACGCCGTTCCTCTATATGACGGAGGCGTATAAAAAGAGGGGAGTGAAGATTCCACTTCTTTCCGACGGTGGATTCACGAATTTCGAGTTGGCAGAGGAAGCCCTTGCCGCCGGCAAGACGGATGTGGTCGGCATGTCCCGGGCTTTTGTCTGCAATCCCGATCTGGGACGCCTGGCGTATGAAGGAAGAAATGAGGATGTGGCCCCTTGCCTGCGGTGCAATGGCTGCCACGGTTGGGGGTATTACAAGCCCTGGGTAAACCTCTGCGCGGTGAATCCCATCTGGGGATTTGAATATAAGTCTGACAGGATGTTTCGGCCTGCTCGATATCATAAGAAGGTGGCGGTGATCGGCGGCGGGCCCGCCGGCCTGGAGGCTGCCATGATCGCCGCCCAGAGGGGGCATACGGTTACCCTATATGAAAAGACCGGCAGCCTGGGCGGAATCTTCAAATTGATCGAGAATGTTTCCTTCAAGTGGCCCCAAAAAGACTTCAAGGATTATCTCGTTCGGCAGGTCGGCAAGGCGGGCGTAACGGTGCGGCTGAATACCGAGGCGAATCCGGCCATGATTCGGAAAGAGGGCTACGACACCGTAATCGTGGCGATTGGTGGCGCCCCGGTTGTCCCTGATATTCCCGGAATAAAGGGCAAAAACGTTGTTCTTATGACGGATGTATTCGGGAAAGAGGGCGCACTGGCAAAGGATGTGGTGATTCTCGGGGGCGGAGAACATGCCTGTGACACCGCCATGCACCTGGAAGAGTTAGGACATCGGGTAACCGTCCTGGAAGAATCCAAGTACCTGGCCCCGACCGCCCGGCGTGTCCATTTCGAGGATATGTTCTTCCCGACCTGGGAGAAGCACAAGAACTGCAAAGCGATTCTGGAGGCGCGCTGCAACAGGATTACGGCGGATGGGGTGACCTACATCGATGCCAAAGGAAAACAGCAGTCAATAAAAGCCGGGAGCGTGGTACTGGCCCTGGGGATGAAGCCGAACGTCGACCTGGCCTATGAATTTCGTGAAGCCGGCGTCGTGCTTCGTGCCGTAGGAGACTGCAAGATGCCCTGGGATGTGCAAACGGCCATAAACAGTGCATTTGCCGTCGCTTCAGACATTTAGGGCTGTCGCGCCGAAAGTTTTTGAAAGCTTTACAACTTGACGTAGGGGGGCTGATAGCTGATCGCTGATTGCTTATAAAAAGGAGAATGCTGATGAAAAAAGGATTGCTGTTGAGTGTCATGGTCGCAGTGCTG
>JBECKW010000201.1:0-11323 GCA_040235505.1 Desulfobacterales bacterium | reverse complement strand
CACCTGGGGGTATATGTGGCTGCTGGGCCACTGCGATAACTACGATATGCTTGAAGAATCCCTGAAAAACACCGAGCAGATCATCTTCTGGTCCGTGGATCCCAACTCCAGTTGCTACCAGTACTGGGGCCAGGACAGCCTGATCTGGCGATACTGGTGCAAGGAACTGGGCATCAAGGCCATTTTCATCGACCCCTTCTGCAATACCACCGCCAGCGTCTGGGGAGACAAGTGGATCGCCCCCCGGGCCGGCACGGACACGGCCATGGCCGAAGCCATCGCCTGGGTCTGGATCAAAGAAGACACCTACGACAAATGGTTCGTGGAAAACAGAACCGTGGGCTTTGCGGAATTCAAAGATCACATCCTGGGCAAGGAAGACGGCATCGAAAGAACGCCCCAATGGGCGGCCGAGATCTGTGATGTGCCGGCCCACACCATCATCTCCCTGGCCCGGGAATGGGCTTCCAAAAAATCCATGCTGGCCACCGGCGGCATGTTCGGCACCGGCGGGGCCACCCGGGCGGCCTACTGCACGGAATGGGCCCGGCTCATGGTGCTGCTGATTTCCATGCAGGGGCTTGGTAAGCCCGGCGTGAACGTGTGGGGCGGCGCCGCCATGGGCGCTCCCCTGAACTGGGACTTCTGGTTCCCCGGATATTCCGATGTGGGCTGGGACACCTTCGGTCAGGTGGCCAAGCAGAAGGCCGAAAACGACGTCACCCAGAGGACTTACCGTATTCTGCTGCCGGAGATCGTCCTCAACGGCAAAGCCAGCTGGATCGGCGAAGGCATCTGCGGCCAGTCCATCGAGCAGCAGTTTATTCCCTATACCTGTCCGGAAGAGGGGCCCAACGGGGCTCCCATCAAATACATCCATCGTCACGGCGGCTCCTTCATCAGCACCATGACCGACACCAACCGGTGGGTCAAAATGTACCAGAGCCCCAACCTGGAGTTCGTGGTCATGCAGGACTGCCACTGGCAGAGCGAAACCAGGTTCGGGGATATCATCCTGCCCGCCAGCACCAACTTCGAGCATTCGGATATCTGCGAGTGGGCCAATGCCGGTGGATACGGTATGGGCGATTGCTCCGGAAGTCACCGGGTGATTGTTTACATGAACAAATGTATCGAGCCGCTGTGGGAGTCGAAACCGGACTATGACATCTACCGGCTCATTGCCCAGAGACTGGGGTGGGAGGAAAAATACACCGAAGGCAACTCCTATGAAGACTGGGAAAGAAAGATTTTCGACATTTCTTCCATGAAAGACGTCATGAGCTTTGACGAGTTCAAGGAAAGAGGGTACTACGTGGTGCCCAGCAAAAAGCCGGACGATCCGCGGACGGTTTCCCACCGATGGTATTACGAGGGCCGTCCCTGCGATACGCCCAACACCCTCAATCCCAAAAAGGGAACGGACAAGGCCCACGAACTGTCCACCTACAGCGGGAAGGTCGAGTTCGTCTCCCAGAGCCTGCTCGAGCACTTTCCGGACGACAAGGAGAGACCCCCCCTGCCGAGGTATATCGAAAGCTGGGAAGGCCCCTTTACCAAGGGCATCGCCGAGAAGTATCCGCTGCAGATGATCACGCCTCACCCCAGGTATTCATATCACACCCATCAGGACAACAAGAGCTTGTGGCTGCATGATATTCCGCAGCATCGCACCTGGATAAACGGCTACGATTACTGGAATGTGAGAATCCATCCTGTGGATGCCGAAGCCAGGGGAATCCGGAACGGGGATATCGTGAAAATCTACAATGACCGGGGGCAGGTGCTGTGCGCCGCGCTGGTCACCGAAAGGGTCCGGCCCGGACTGGTCCATTCTTATGAGGCTTCCGCCAAGTACGATCCGCTGGAGCCGGGAAAGGCCGACAGCATTGACCGGGGCGGTTGCGTGAATTTGCTGACGCCGTCACGGCACGTGTCCAAGAATGCGCCGGGACAGGCCAGCAATACCTGCCAGGTGGAAATCTGCAAGTGGGAGTCTTGAGATGGCTTATAATTTAAAGGAAACCTATCAAAAACTAACCGACCCGAAGTCGATAGTCGTGGTGGGGGCCAGCGCCAGCCACGGCAAGCCCGGCTGCGGAGTGACCAAAAACATAATCGAGAACAACTACCAGGGTAAATTGTACCTGGTCAATCCCAAGGCGGATGAAATTCGTGGCGTTCCCGTCCAAAAGAGTATCGACGATCTGCCCGACGGCATCGACCTCGGCTTTCTGGTCATACCGGCCCCGTTTGTGTATGATTCCATGCAGGGCCTGCTCAAGAAGGGATGCAAAACCCTCGTTGTTCTCACCGCCGGATTCGGCGAAACCGACGAGAAAGGCAAGGCCGAAGAGCAGCGCCTGGTGGATCTGGCCGACGCAAACGATGCGTTCATGATCGGTCCCAATGTCGTGGGAATCTGCACTGTCGATTATCAGGGTAAATTTGCCGGCATTCTGCCCAAAATGAAGAAGGGCAGCATGGACGTGATCAGCGCCTCGGGCGCCACGGTGGACTACGTGATCGAGCAGGCCGACATCCGCGGACTGAAATTCGACAATATCTTCTCCATGGGCAACTCGGCCCAGTACGGGGTCGAGGATATCATCGAGATGATGGATCATACCCACGGCCCGGACAGTGCCGTGATCAAGCTGATCTACATGGAGTCCGTCAAAAAGCCCCGGAAGCTGCTCAAGCACGCCCGCAGTCTGACACGGAAAGGCTGCATTCTGGTGGGCATCAAGTCCGGTGTGTCCGAAGGGGGCGCGCGTGCGGCAGCCAGCCACACCGGCGCCATGGCCACCTCCGATACCGCCGTGCAGGCCCTGTTCGACAAGGCGGGCATCATTCGGGTGAAAAGCAAGTACGAACTGGTGGAAGTGGCGTGCGCCCTGAATTGTCTGAAGGGCAGGGAAGAGGCCAAAAATGTGGCCATCATCACCGATGCCGGCGGCCCCGGTGTGATGCTCACCGATGAGCTGAACAACGCGGGCGTGGCGACGCCGGCCCTGAAGGATGCCACCCAGAAGATTATTGCCGAGAAACTGCCCAAGTTCGGCACGTTCTCCAATCCCGTTGACTGCCTGCCCACCCAGACCGCCGAGCAGATTGCCCATGTGATTCAGACCATCGAGGATCAGAATGAGGATATCGATGCGGTCGTGGTGCTCACCGGCAACTCCATGCTGACGGATAAATGGGAAACCTACAGCACGATGGTCGACCTGATGGATAAAAGTAAGGTGGCGGTGGTGCCTGTTTTAAGCTCGGCGACCACATGCCGGGGCCTGATGGATAAATTCATCGGTTTCGACAAGACCTATTTTGTCGATGAAGTGCATGTGGGCATGGCGCTTGGCAAACTCCACAACCGCATGCCGCTGTATGAACCCGAAGGTGCTTTGCCGGGTTATGACAAAGACAGAATCGCCGCCATTCTGGAGGGCGTCCAGGGAATCGTGCCGCCGCTCAAATGCCTCGAACTCCTGGATGCCGTGGGGGTGAAACAGCCCGGATACGCAGTTGTTTCCGAGCAACAGGCCCTGCTTGCTGCTGCCGGGAATCTCACCTATCCCATCGTGGCCAAGATCGTCGGCCCGCTTCACAAGAGTGATGTGGGCGGTGTGATCGTTGGCATTGCCGACGGCCCGCAGCTGGAAGCGGCCTGGGAAAAGCTTCGCGGCATCGACGGCTTTGAAGGGGTGCTGCTTCAGGAAATGGCCAGGGGCAGTGAGGTGATCATCGGCGCCAACAAGGAAGAAGGCTACGGCCATCTGCTGATGTTCGGTCTGGGCGGCATCTTCACCGAGGTGTTCAAGGACAGCCAGTTTACACTGGCCCCCATGGGACTCACGGAAAGCGAAGCGCTCATCCGGAGAATCCGGTCCATCAAAATGCTGGAAGGTGTCCGGGGCCAGAAGGGCATGAACATTGCGCTTCTGGCGGACTATCTGACCCGGATCGGTCAGCTGGTGACGGATTTTCCGCAGATATCGGAAATCGACCTGAATCCGGTCAAAGGCGAAGAGGAAAACCTGTGCGTTGTGGACTGCAGAGTCATTATTTAGCACCGGCTTGAAAAAATGACGGCAAAATGAACCAGGGAATTAAAGAAAGAGCCAATTAATAAAAAGGAGAAACCGGCATGATTATAGACATCAACATGCACCATCTTCCCTCGGACCTCTTCAGCAATGAGAAGGTCCTGAACGGGTTCCTGAGCACCGCACCCCGTGGATTCGGCGAGGTCGCCTACACCGCCACTCTGGAGTCCGGAAAAACACAACTCGTTCTGGAAAAACCCAAGGGGTACCAGAACCTCAACTACGTGGACGGTGACTACACCCTCGAAGCCAAACTGAAGGCCATGGATGAAAACGGGGTCGACAAGGCCATCCTCCGCGTACCGGTCTGGCAGGAGTGGCTGCGGCTTGATACCTGCAAGCTCATCAACGACGAGGCGGCGGAAATGGCCCGGAAGTCGGGCGGCCGTATCTTCAATACCGTCTGCGTGCCACCCTGGGATCTCAAAGAGAACATTGACGAACTCAAACGCTGCGTCAACGAGCTTGGCGCGGTCGCCGTCCAGGTGGCCTGCCACTACGGTCATCTCTACCTCGACGATGAGGCCTTCAAGCCCTTCCTGAAGGCCGTGAACGATATGAAGCTTCCGGTCATCGTGCACCACACTCCGCTGCCGCCGTATTATCAGTCCCTTGTCGATTATACCAACCTGCGTCGTGAGCTGGGAAGAATCATCGACCAGGCCACGGCCGTGGGCCGCGAGGTGTTCAGTGGCATGTTCGATGAGCTGCCCAACCTCAAGTTCACGCACACCATGTTCGGCGGCAACTGGTTCGCGAACTACAACCTGGTGACGCCCAAAAAGGGCAAGAAGAAAGAAGCGATGCTCCGGCTGGACATGTCCGAGGGCGAGCGTGTCAAACGATACCTGAAGGACAACATTTTCATCGACATGACCCACCCGGCATCCTGGGGAGCGGCTCAGGTGAAATGCGCCATCGAGGCCCACGGCGCTGAAAATATCCTGTTCGGGACGTCCTTCCCGGTGTTCTACAACTGGATGAGCGATGGCGTAGAGTTCATGAAGGCCTTGGATATCCCGGAAGAGGACAAGAAGAAGATCATGAGCGAGAATGCCATCAAGATGTTCAATCTGCCTGTATAATCAGGCAAAAGATAACCATACGATGCATCATTTACCTTCCCGCCGGTTCAATGGACCTGGTGGGGTAAAAATTCTGAAAGGAGAAAGTCATGAGTCAATTAGGAATTCCCAAGGCGGCGATGAACTCGCTGGTTCAACTGGTGGACTACAACGCCCAAATCAAGCCCGGCATGGAAGTTTTCATCCTGGCTCACATCGACGGCCTTTACGGCAGCGCCAACTATGTTGACGAGACCGCCATCGGCTGGACACAGTCCGTTATTCAGTCCCGTGGTGCCAACTGCGCCATCATCTGGATTGACGAGATTATGAAAGAACACGCCTGGCGGATGCCGCCTGCAGTGAAGGGCGCCATCACCGAGTGCGATATGTTCATCAACACCGGTCTTGACCTTGCCGTTGAGGAGGTTGCCGAGTTCAGGAACTACATCGAGAAGGCAGGCACCTGGTACGTTCGTCAGTTCGCAACCACCGCTCCTCTTCTGATGAGCAAGTGGGCACAGACCTCGCACGATCTGGTTGTGATGGTCCGTCACGTGAGCTCCGATCCTTTCATGAACGGCGACAAGCCTGCCAAGTTCACGATGACCGACAAAAACGGCACCGAGCTTGAAGGGTATTGCCATGGGCCCAAGCCCCGTAAGGGTATTCCCGGTATGCCCTACAATTCATGGCGTAGAGATGCAAGCAAGTACCTTCCCTGGCCCGAGTGGGTTCATCCCCCAATCAACTGCAGTGAGGTAAACGGCGTGCTCTTCTTCGATTGTATGCTTCCCTGGTGGTCGCGTTATATTGGTATCGATCCTTCCTGGAAAGAACCGATCCGCATCGACGTCAAAGACAGCAAGATGGCAAAAATCTCCGGTGGAAAAGAGGCCGAGCTGCTCAAGCGATACCTTACCATGATGGAGGGCAAGGTCGGTGACGGTATCTGGAAATTCGACACCTTCCACTTCGGTATCCATCCGAATGCATCCGTTACCGAGGACGAGTGCCCGAACGCCATCTACCGAAGGATCATCGACCATTCGCACCATTCAAACATGCATTGGCACGTGGGCTCGGCACCGGGTATTGAGGGTGGGTATAACTACTACCCGCATATCACGGCAGATATTCGCAACACAGATATGAAGGTTAACGATACGGTTGTTTACGATGACGGCTATCTGATGTGCCTGCAGGATAAGAGAGTTCTTGATATCGCAGCTAAGTTCCCGGAACTTCCTGGAATTCCTGACAAAATCTAAGGAAGTCGAAAGGAAAAGGAGAAATTGATATGAGCAAACTTCTTGCGTATGTTGGACGCAACTTCGTTGCCGGCTTCAAGGGCGGCGGCATCGACATCTTTGAGATTTCCAGGGATGGGAAAACCATCACCCCCCTTGAAGGCGGTATCCCGGAGTGGCCTAAGCGGGCTGGATTTCTCGACTATGCACCGAAAAAAGGGGTTCTCTACGCGGTGGACGAACGGAAGACCGACGGACGCGGACCGAAGCAGGCGCCTGCTACCATTATGGCGTTCAAGGCTGACCAGAAGACAGGTGCCTTGAGCCTGATCAACAAGGTGGAAGCCATCGGTTGTAACCCGGCTTCTCTTTGTGTCGGCCCTGACGAGAAATACGTATTTGTCATCAGCCACGGTTTCTTTGAGCACGTCATCAAAGCGGTTGAAACCGCCGACGGCAAATGGGCCAACTCTTTCGTTTATGACGATTCGACGGTTGTCCAGTACCCGGTGAACGCGGACGGTTCCCTCGAGCCGGCTTGTGATTGTCACGTTCTCACCGGTCACGGCAGGGATCCGAACGATTCTCCGCAGGGTGGCGGACACGCCCAGGCGAGCCCGCATGGTCACATCGTCGTGGTCGATCCCAGCGGCAAGTTCCTGATCGCCTGTGAGAAGGCCGGCGAGCGCATCTATGTATACCGTCTCGGCGAAGACAGACTGGTGCTCGCTTCCATATACCAGGCCCCGCTGGGGACCGGTCCGCGGCATGCCGCCTTCGATAAGAAGGGCCGCATGTTCATGACCTGCGAGTTTTCTTCCGAGATCTGGTCGTTTGACTTCGATACCGAAACCGGTGTCTTGAAGTACATCGACAAGCAGTCGACGATCGCCCCCGGATTCACGAAACGCAACGAACTGGCCACCGTTCAGGTCCATCCGAACGGCAAGTTCGTTTACGTGAACAACCGGGGTGAGGATACCATCGTTTGCTTCAAAATCGCCGAGGATGGTAAGCTCACGAAGGTCGCATCAACTCCGGCCGGCGCTTGCGAGGCGGACCCGAGAGATGCGGTCCGCGATATGCAGCTCTCTCCGGACGGCGCGTTCCTACTCGTTCCGGTACGCCCGGATGACGTACTGCGGTCGTATGCAGTTGATCCAAATGATGGAAGCCTGACGGTTCTGACGGAAATGCCCGTCGAGAACCCGGTCTACATCCAATTTGTCGAGCTCTAATCGGTCTGACCACTTTGCTTCCGGCCCCCATGGAGGCCGGAAGCAAAACAACCTCTTCAGATGGATTGGGTGAAGAGTTGAATCCAACCCAAAAGAGTAAAAGAGGCTCGAAAAAATGAAAAAGATTCGGATCTTAACGATAGTTGCACTTGGCGTAATGGCTTTTCTGCTGCCGACGATCTCAGGTGCGAAAACCACTTCGCCGATCAAAATCAGCTACGTGACGTTCGTGCACTCCACCCATTCATCGGCGCTCATCCTCCAGAAGATGTTCGCGGATGCTGAGGCCAAAATGCAGGGCAGGGTCAAATTCATCTATCGCGGCGGCCCCGAATCGATCAACATGTTCGCCCAGGGATCCGCCTGCGCGAAAGGTGCCGTCGACATGGTATTCACCACCCCGAGCTTCATGGGTAAGATGGCAAAAGGCACCGAGACCCTGATCCTTTGCCAGGTACCGGTCGCCGAGCAGCGGGAGTGCGGTCTTTATGATTATCTGAACACGGTTTACAACAAGGTCAATCTGCAGTTCATCATGATGTATCCGCGTGAAATGGGCAATGCGTTTACCATCATGAGCAAGAAGCCGATTACCAAACTGGCCGATTTCAAGGGATTGACCGGCCCCGGCGGCGACTGGTTCGATGACGCGGGCAAAGTTCTGGGCGTTTCCGTGACCGGCATCAAGATAAGTGAAGAGTATACGGCTCTTGAAAGAGGGGTCATTGACTTTGCCCGACTGACGACGGATTCATTCGTCGAATTCCGGATTTTTGAACTGGCCAAATATATGCTCGATGTGCCGTACGGTTCGGCCCCCAACAGTCTGTTCATGAACCTCGACAAGTGGAACTCCATTCCGGCGGACGTGCAGGAAATGCTTTTGAACACGCTCTATGGACTCGCCCCCCGGGTTCAGGAAGAAACCACGAAAACGGTAAATGACTGTATGGACGAAATGAAGGCCGACGGCGTTCAACTGACGACGCTGTCTCCGGAAGAGAAAAAGACCTACTTGGATATCATGGAAAAATCGATTTATGCTTACGTTTCCAAGGATGCTCCCGAGGTCGCCAAGAAGATCTATGACCTGACCCGTAAAAAATAACGGGTCGTTTTTCCAACTGAAATTGGAGAAGAACCAAAAACATAGAAATCGACATAGAGGTATCTCATGGCAGAACCAGGTGCGCCCGAATATGAAGATCCGTTCAAGGATAATGCCTTCTACAAACTACTGGATCGCATCAACGATTTCGGCAGGGACATCGGGATGTGGATGATTCTGCTTACGATCCTCGCCATCAGTTGTCACGTCGTGATGCGGTATTTTTTCCATGCCCCCATCAACTGGGCCGTCGATATCTGCATGCTTTTTTTGCTTTACATCACCCTTTTCGGCTCGCCCTGGTTGCTCAGAGAGGATGGTCATGTAGGACTCGATTTTTTTAAGGATCGATTGAAAGGGAAACCTCGGGTATATGAGATAATGGAAATTATCAACAACGCGATCGGCGCCCTGCTCTGCCTCGTGATTGTTTTTTTCGGCATTATCGAGACAATTTCGGTGATTCAGGGCAGGATTGTCGTGGACGTGCCCCTGTCACCTCCCAAATGGATAGTCGTCGTTGTCATTCCCATTACGTTCCTGCTGATGTTTTTCGAGTTTTTCAGAAAAGTCGCCATCCATTATCGGGCAGTCAAAAATTTGGTGAAGCAAAAATAAATAAGGGCCCCGGATAAGGGATATAAAAATGGAATGGTATGTTATTTTATTAATCCTGTTCGGTGCTTTGATGGTGCTCCTGTGCATGGGCATGCCGGTGGCTTACTGCTTCCTGACCGTTGCAACCGTTGCCGCTCCGTTCATCTGGAACCTGTCGGGAGGAATGTCTCTTCTTTCTTCGAGTCTGGTGGACTCATTGATCAATTTCACCTTACTCCCCATTCCTTTGTTTATTTTCATGGGGGAAATTATTTTCCACGCCAATGTCGCCCCCCAGATTATTGATGCGATGGATAGATGGATAGGAAGGATCCCGGGGCGACTGTCGCTCATGGCCGTCGCCGCGGGTGTCGTGTTTTCAACCCTGACGGGAACAAGCCTTGCCAGTACCGCGATGCTCGGAAGCTCCCTGGTGCCGGAAATGAAGCGAAAGGGGTACAGCAATGAAATGAGCATCGGTCCGATACTGGGAAGCGGACAGCTGGCGCTTATGATTCCGCCCAGCGCCCTGGCTGTTCTGCTTGGGGCCATCGCCGGCGTTTCCATCGGCAAACTTCTAATCGCCATCATCCTGCCGGGAATTCTAATGGCCGTTCTCTTCAGCGCATATATTATCGTTCGTTGTATTTTAAAGCCTGGATTGGCGCCGCCCTACTCGGTGGCCGATTTTACATTCAAAGAAAAAATGGCGCCGACGCTGCGTTACGTGATTCCGGTGTTTTTCATCATTTTCTGCGTCGTCGGCGTCATCTACTTCGGTATTGCAACGCCCACGGAAGCTTCGGCCACAGGCGCCATGGCCTGTCTGCTCTATGTCGCCTATTTGAAACGTGCGACCAAGGAGGTGCTGGTAAAGTCCCTGACCGCTACGGTCAAGCTCAGCGTCATGGTTCTCCTGATTGTCGCGACATCGAGCCTGTTTTCCCAGATCCTGTCCTACTGCGGCGCTGCAAGGGGCCTGACCAATCTCGTGTCCGACATGAATGTCAACCGGTATTTTATTTTAATCGGCATGATGGCCATCACGTTCCTGCTCGGCATGTTTTTGAGCGCCCAGCCGATCATCATGATATGCATTCCGGTGTTCATGCCGATTGTTGCGGCCCTTGGCTTCAATGAGATCTGGTTCTGCGTGCTGTTCCTGCTGAACCTGGAGATCGGCACCATCACGCCGCCCTTTGGCCTGGCGCTGTTCGTCATGAAAGGCGCTGCCGGAAGGGAGACCAGCATGAAAGAGGTGATTTCGGCCAGTGGCCCTTTCATTGCGCTCGATTGTTTAGCCATGGCTATTTTAACGGCGTTTCCGTCGACCTGTCTGTGGCTTGTTGAGACCATGGGGTAATCGGAAAGCAGAATTAACATCGTATGATTTTGAATATATAAAGTTTGAAAACGAATAAAATAGTTACAGTATTAGGAGAAAACGGAATGGCGAAATACGGGATACTCATTGATTACCAGTATTGCACCGGCTGTCATACCTGCGAAGTGGCGTGCCAGCAGGAAAATGGATACCCGGCCGAACACTTCGGCATAACGGTAACGGAACATGTGCTGCAGGGGAAGAAAGGACTGATGATCGACTATGTGCCCTTTCTGACGGATTTGTGCAACCTGTGCCTTGCCCGGGAAAAGCAGGGGAAAAAACCGGCGTGCGTCAAGCATTGCCTTTCGAGGTGTCTGGTGTTTGGAACGGTGGAAGAACTGATGGACGAAGCAAAAAAAATGCCGAAGAGTCTGGTGTTTTTCAAATAGTCGGGGGGAGAAGATATGGATCGTGAAAAGAATATCAAAATAGTCAAAACCGGAGCATGGTCCGGAGGGCCCGGATGCCACGGCGGATGCGGGGTAGAGCTTCACATTCAGGATGGAAAACTGCTCAAGGTGGAAGGAGATGAGGCCCATCCGTTTCTTCAGGGGCGCCTCTGCCCCCGGG
>JBECKW010000190.1:0-6169 GCA_040235505.1 Desulfobacterales bacterium | reverse complement strand
CAAGCTGATCCTGACCAACGGCGATTACCAGGGCAATGTCTTCAACGGCAGCGGCTACTGGGGCCAGAGCGGCGACGAGCTGGAAGTTTCAATTGGAAAAGGTGCGAGCCTGACCGGTGCCGTCTCTCTCACCGAGACCCGGCATGTGGATGAAAACGGCAAGCAGATCACCCATTTCACCATCAACGAGTACTACTATCTCGGGCATGTCGCAAACCGGAACTACCGAAACGAAACTGCCAAAATTTCTGTCGTTGTGAAAGACGGCGGCGTTTGGAAGGTAACCGGAGAAAGCCTGATCAGCAGCCTGAAACTGGAAGGCGGCGCCATCGAGAACGCTAAAATGACCATCGACGGCAAGGAGACCCCCATCGAGAAGGGGAAGACCTACAAAGGCGACATCGTCATTTCCCCGGCGAAATAGGTTTAGGCCGGCTGCGCCGGAAGGCTAAAGGCTATCTATAGGCTTGAGGCGGCATGGGGACCGAGCAGTGTTCCCATGCCGCCCTTTTATTATCACCCCCCGGCTGTCCGGGATGGGTGCTTTCCGCATTTCCTTTCAAATTTTTCTTTCCCTCGATAGCTTTCGGGCTTATCATTGATTATCAAGGCCAAGGATTTATATCGCTATAACCGTATGCAGAAGCATACCCCGTCAATCGGGCCATATTGGTAGAGGGCCTGTCGCCCATAGCCTATAGCCCATAGCCTATTACCTGTTGCCTCCGGCTTTGCCGGAACGCCTCACAAGAAACTGAAACGATGGAAGCGATATGAGCCACAATCACGATCATAACCATTTGAATTACAACCGCGCGTTTGCCATCGGCGTCATCCTCAATGTGGCCTTCGTTGCGGTGGAAGTCGGCTACGGGGCTTTCGCCGATTCGCTGGCGCTGATTGCGGACGCCGGGCATAACCTGAGTGATGTGGGCAGCCTGCTTTTGGCCTGGGGCGCGAGCCTCCTCGCCGCAAAGGCTGCGACGGAGGAGCGGACCTACGGTTTCCGGAAAGCCACCGTCATGGCGTCCCTGGCCGGTGCCATTCTGCTTCTGGCGGTCCTCGGCGCCATTGCATGGGAGGCCGTCCATCGCTTTATCGAACCGCAGCCGGTCCGGGGCCTGACGGTCATCGTGGTGGCCGCCATTGGCGTTTTGATCAATACGGCAACGGCGCTTTTCTTTGTGAAAGGGCAAAAACACGACCTGAATATTCGGGGCGCGTTCCTTCATATGGCCGCCGATGCGGGGGTTTCACTGGGGGTTGTCTTCACCGGCACACTGATTATGTTCGAAGGCTGGCTGTGGATAGATCCGGTGGTAAGCCTTCTGATTGTCGTCGTTATTTTTATCGGTACCTGGGGACTGCTTCGCGAATCCTTCAATTATGCCATGGATGCCGTCCCGAAACATGTCGATATCCCCGGCATCAAGGAATACCTCCTGAGTTTCGATCATGTCGAGCGAATTCACGATCTTCACGTCTGGCCCCTCAGCACCACCGAAATCGCCCTGACGGTTCATCTCATGGTCAACCACGATTCCCTGGATAATAACTTCCTTTTGAAACTCCAGCGGCATCTGCATGATCATTTCGGGATAGCGCATGCTACTATCCAGGTGGAAACCTGCGGAAGCGAGCATGTGTGTATGCTGGATGATCATCGGTGCATATAACCCTCGCAGATGGCATCGATAAACGTTTCGGCGGCAATGGAAAGGGGCAGACCCTCTGGCGTCACCACACCGATTTCTCTCGGCGGAATGGCCGGAGTGACCGGGATTTCATAGAGAAGTCCCTTGCGAAGTTCGTCGCGGACAAACGCCTTGATCACCGCGGCAATGCCGAAATCGATGTGACCCTTATAGCTAAGTTTCGGGTATGAATAAAGGAGAAGGGACACGGAGTTTAGCGGCAAGTGCCTATAGTGCCTAAAGTGCGCTAAAGTGCCTAAAGTTGATGAATTCTGCCTTTTGCCTATTGTCTATAGCCCATCGCCCATCGCCTATCCCCCGCTCTTCCTCTCTTCCTAGCATCCCAGCCTCCAAGCCTCCCCGCATCCGGCCTCGCCGGATTAGACTCGCCGTTCATACTTTCTCCACAATTAAGTGATACAAAATCACTAACAGAGAATCACCCAACCATTTTAAATCTAAAATTTTCATTTCCAACAGCCATCAGTGCGGCATATCCAGGCTGGTTGTCGGAGCTGACAAAGGAATCTTTTCGTCTTTGGCGTCCTATGGGGAGAATTTGAATGGCAAACAACATTATAAACTGTGATCTGGTGGTGATCGGAGCGGGTGGCGCGGGCCTGGTGGCCGCGGTGAAGGCGGCGGACGTGAGCGGGGGCAAGGTGGTCGTTCTTGAAAAGGCGAAAAAGCCGGGCGGTGCCACTACCTTTGCCCACGGCATGCAGATAAAAGGCTCGAAATGGCAGGAAGCGGCCGGTCTGACCGTCCAAAACAATGGTCCGCCCTCCGGCGGCGGCTCGCAGAAGGAGACGTCGGATGCCGTCCCGGAGCGGGTCGCAGGAGCCCCTGCCCGGGGCGGTGGCCCCGGTCCCGGCGCCACGCCGGATGTCTCCGGCCCGTTTTTTGACTGGCTGGTGGAAAAGGGCGGGGCCGAAAAATATTTCAAGGTCTCAAAGCCGGGCGAAAAAATCCCCATGATGGGACCGATTTCAATGCCGGCCCGCATGGAAAAATACAAAAATCATCCCGATCCTTCCATCGGACCCGGGTGGATGGGCACCTATTTTGTCGAAAAGATGCTCGAGTGCTGCAAAAAAAAGGGCATTCCGATGCTGACCGAGACCCGTGCGAAGAAATTCATCACCGATGCCGGGGGCAGGGTCACGGGGGTCCTGGCCGATACGCCCGACGGCGAACTGCAGGTTAACTGCAGGGCCTGCTTTATCGGTGCGGGGGGCTTCGGGGCCGATTATGAACTTCTCAAAAAAATGTGGCCGGAAGACTATAACGGCAAAAGCATGCATCGCTTCTCTCCTCCCACCAATACCGGTGACGGCATCAAGATGGCGGAAGAAATCGGCGCCGCCGTCGACATGAGCGTTGCCTGGGTCTCCATCGGCGGCCCAGCCCATCATCCCTATTCGTATTCGATTTATCGCATCATGTGGCAGCCCGAGATGATGTATGTCAACCTGGATGGCGAGCGATGGCTCGATGAAACAAAGGGCTTGAGCGCAATTTCTTCCGCGTATCTGGCCCTGCAGCCGAAGGCGGAAATGTACGCGATTGCCGATCACGAACTCACCGGGATGCTGGGTGAGCGGCTCATCGCAAATCCGCCTGAAGAAAGCGATATCCCGATCCTGAAGAAATTCAGGGAAGATATCGCCTACGAGGCCGCCCTTGACGAAAAGAGTTCCCGGGGCAACCACACCAAAAAGGCCGACACCCTGATCGGACTGGCGCTGAAGATGGATGTGGACCCGAAGCGATTTGTGGCGGCTGTGGAGCGCTACAACCGGTTTTGCGAAAACGGGCAGGACCCGGATTTCGGGAAAAAACCCGAATACCTCAAGCCGATTAAAACGCCTCCCTTTTATGCCTTCTGGGGCCAGCGCTTCACCCAGTGCACCCATGGCGGCATCCTCGTCAACACAAATACGGAAGTGCTTGACAAAAACGGCAACGTCATTCCGGGCCTGTTTGCCGGAGGGGACGGCACCTCCTGCAACGACAGGGGCGGCGGCGGCCTTCCGGGGGCTATCAACAGTGGGTATACCGGCGGTATCGTCGCCGGAACATATATCAGCAAGGCATGATTCAACTATCAACAGGAGGGGAAAATGGACTCAGAAAAGCTAAATCTGACTCGAAGAAAATTCATGCTTGTCAGTTCCGCCGCCATCGCCGCGCCGTTTGTTCTGGAACTGGCGGGACCGGTGGCCCTTGCGAAATGGGAAGCGGGCGAAAAGATATACTACATCGGCCATGACTGCATGGGGTGCCAGGTCTGCCGGATGATGTGTCCGGCCGGGGCCGTCCATTACGGCGACAACCGAAACGAGATTGACCAGGAGAAATGCGAGCACTGCGGCACCTGCTACGAGAACTGCCCGATTTCGGTTATTTCTGAAACCTCGAACCCATCTCTTTAAAGAGGAGGTATAAATAGTCATGAAAACCATGAACTGTGATTTGCTGGTAATCGGCGCGGGGGGTGCGGGGCTGGTGTCCGGGGTGAAAGCCGGAGAACTCAGCGGGAAGAAGGTCATTATTCTTGAAAAGGCGAAAAAGCCCTCCGGTTCTACCACCTTTGCCCACGGCATGGCCATCACGGATACGAAATTGCAGAAGGCGGCGGGTGAGAAGATTTCGGATCCGCCGTCCATCTCGGGCCAGTTCTTTGAATGGATTTGTTCAAAGGGCGGCGTGGAAAGATATTTCAAGGTCGTTCCCATCGAAAAGGTCAAAATGAAAGAGTTCGGGACGCTGATCATGCCCGAGCGTGTGGACCGGTTCAAGAACCATCCGGACCACTCCATCGGACCGGGCTGGCTGGGGACGCTTTTCACCGACAAGATGATTGAGTCCTGCAAAAAGATGGGGATTCCGATCCTCACGGAAACCCGTGCCAGGGAGTTCGTCGCCGATGCTTCCGGAAAGGTCACCGGTGTTCTTGCCGACACCCCGGACGGGACACTGCAGGTAAATTTCAAGGCATGCATGATTGCCGCAGGCGGCTTCGGCTCCAATGATGAACTTCTCAAGAAACTTTTCCCCAATGTCATTAACGGCAAGGCACGGCATCGCTTTTCGCCGCCCACCTGCACCGGGGACTGGATCGAGATGGCGGAGAAAATCGGGGCTTCCGTAAGTGTGAAAGATGCATTCATGCCGGTGGGCGGGCCTGCCCATCATCCCTATTCCTACTCCATCTATCGTATCATCCAGTATCCGGAGGTCGTGACCGTCAGTTTGGACGGCCAAAGGTTTTACGATGAAAATGGCGGACTTCGAACCGGTTACACGGCCCTCGCGAAGCAGCCCAAGGGGCTGTGCTACGCAGTTGCCGACAGCGACATCGTGGAAATCACGTGGAAAAAGGCGCTGGCCGATCCGAATGAAGAAAGCGATATTCCCATTACGAAAAGGCTGAAGGAAGATATCGCCTATGAAGTGGCGCTGGACGAAGCCGGCACCCGGGGGAACCACACGAAGAAGGCCGATACGCTGGTGGATCTGGCCCTTAAGATGGATATCGATCCGAAGAAGTTTCTGGACACCATAGAAAAGTACAACCAGTACTGCCGGGAAGGAAAAGACCCGGATTTCGGGAAAAAAGCCGAATATCTGAAACCCGTCCAAAAACCTCCTTTCTACGCATTTTTCGCCCAGCGGTTTACGGAAGTCACCCATGGCGGCATTGCCGTCAATGAAGAGGGGCAAGTGCTGGATACCAGCGGCAAGGTGATGCCGGGCCTGTTTGCCGGAGGAGACTGCA
This sequence comes from Desulfobacterales bacterium, assembly GCA_040235505.1. GTDB lineage: Bacteria > Desulfobacterota > Desulfobacteria > Desulfobacterales > JAFDDL01 > JBECKW01. The sequence continues at coordinate 694 of JBECKW010000190.1, read as the reverse complement.
CGACCATTTACGGCAGCGGAAACGCCAGTCAGAACGCGGCGGCCCCCGGCGGAGCGCCTGGCGGCCAGGGCGGCCCCTCGGGCGGTGGTGCACCGGGCCGAGACGACGCTCCCCCGGCATCGGAGGCTTCGCCAGGCAACAAGGGTGGTCCTCCGGCCGGCGGGCAGGGTGGACCCTTCGGCGGTTCCCCCGGTGCATTCGGATCCGGCAGGGGCCGGGCCGGCGGCGGCCTGGGCGGGGCCATCACCCGCGGCTACTCGACCGGCATTACCATCGCAAAATATTTGAAAAGCATTTAGACCCTTTATCAAAAACATGAACGCAGGTAAGCGAAGACCCCGAAAGCGTGCATAATGATAGAAGGTCGTTCACTTTTTGCCTCTGTGCCCTTGTGCCTTCCATCATGGGCGGGTTGGGGCAAGGAACGAATCTAAAACAAGGAGTGATTGCATTGTAAAGAGGAGGAAGAAAAAAGCCATGATAAAAAAGTCGTTTTCTTCTTTGTTTTATTCGGTGGCCGGTGCCATGCTGGTGTTCTCCATTATGGCGTTTGGCCTGACACCGCCTGCGGCAGCCTCGGAGAAGACGGTGGCCGCAGGTGCGACTTGGACTGTCAGCCAGATCACCCATCTCACCGGCCTGACCATTTCCAAAGACGCAACCGTTAACGCTCCGGAAGGATACAGCCTTACCT
>JBECKW010000162.1:0-6071 GCA_040235505.1 Desulfobacterales bacterium | reverse complement strand
ATTATATTGTTTGGCATGGCTACCAGCGCCAGCGCTTATACAATCGTCCCCAGTGATTCTGACTGGATTTCGACTAACTATCCTTCCTATAATAATCCTAATGCAACTGTTATCAGTACGATAACGGAGCACAATGTGGTCGAGTATTACAGGGAAGATAATGCTCTTTATGAAACGGGTACCTTAAGTGGATCTTACAACACCCTTTTCCACGACGACCCAACTACAACTACCAACCCCGACTGGGACGGTGGGACAATAAGTTACGTTCCAGGTAATCCCTATGTTGATGGAACTTGGCAGTATTTTCTCGTCAGGGACGGAAACGCAGCAGTTCCTATTTGGTACCTCTTTGACATAAGTGACTGGAACGGCACAGATCCTCTCGTGTTTGGGAACGTGACCAGCGATGCTAATTATTCTGATGGGTTCTGGGAGGGTCAATACGGCATTTCCCACGTAGCCATTTTCGGAGATGGGACGGCCGAGACTGCCAAGGTCCCCGAGCCGCTCACTTTGATCCTTTACGGTTTTGGATTTGCAGGTGCCGGCTTTTACATAAACCTGAGAAAGAAGAGACCGGTGTCAGGCCTGCACTCTTGACAGGACCTATTTAATGTTTGTTTGAGGGCAGGGGCAAAAGAACCCTGCCCTTTTTTATTATGTGGTTCGAAGAAAGAGCCAATATGGGAGCTGTCGCGGTCAAGGCCAACACTCTTGACAAGGCTTCTGGGACTTTTCACAGAAGCTACGGATTCTTACATAAGAAGAGAAGGATACTGCCATTTCTGATCTTATTTCTCGCTCTCGGGTCAGCATGCTGGGCAACTGAGTGGACAGGTCCTTATACTGGGTCGATAAGCGGAACAACCGGGGGGATATATGGGACGCTCAGTTGGAGCGATATGACATTTAGCTGGGACGTTTCCCAGTCCGGTTCGGTTTGGACATATGTCTATACGCTTTCTGATCCATATTGCAAATCGCCAAAAGAGTTAAGCCACCTCATCATAGAGTTTCCCCCCACACTTTCTCTCACTGACATTAAACCAGGCACCACTCCATTCGACGAAGGTGACGCCCTGGCAACCTATTCGGGAAGTAACCCGAGCAATCCGGGTATGCCGGAAACAATGACAGGGATCAAATGGGAGACGGACGAAGAAGGTATAGGGCCCTGGGTTGAAAATCAATCACGGAGCGTTATTTCGTATACCATCAACCTCGTTTCTGAGATGCCCCCTATGGCAGGTAATTTTTATGCGAAAGGCGGGAAAGAGGGAGGAGAGCCGCTGTATGCATGGAGCGGAACTTCAAATGAATTCGGATACAATATCCCGGTACCCGACCCGCCTGCGGTCCCCCCAGTCGGCCATGCCCCCGAGCCGCTCACCTTGATCCTTTACGGTTTGGGATTTGCAGGGGCCGGAATTTACAGACGCTTGAGGAAACCCAAATAAGCACCGGAATCAGGTCTACACGGCTTGTTGCCCAAAAGATGTTTCCTAATGGAATGGCATGAACTTAGAATCATGGCAAAACAGAATATCCATGGGGTTCAGAGGTTTGAATTAATCTGATATTTTCCAGATTTACAATTTTGCCAAAAATTTTAAAAAGGATGGCGGCCAGAATTTATTAAAACGTCATTTAATTCACTCAAAACATGTTCAAAGGAGGTTTACCCTCGTGAACTTGGGTGCGGGGCTGGACACCAGGCCATACCGTATCCATACGTCAAGAAGAATATCTTCACTCGCTCGTGGGTACAAAATTGGGCACAATCGCCGATTTTGAAACAAAAAAGGAGTTAACCGAACTTGGTTAACTCCTTGAAGTCTTTGGTGCCGGAGGAGAGAATCGAACTCTCATGGGGTTGCCCCCGCGGGATTTTGAGTCCCGTGCGTCTACCAATTTCACCACTCCGGCGAACGTGAAGGTCCTTATAGGAAAAACCCGTAAGCTTGTCAACATCCGATCTGGGCCGTTTTCTGTGTTCTCTGGGGCGATACGGTTTTAAGGGATATCAACTATCCGCCGCGAACCTCCCGGCCAGCCACCCATGGGTCATGGCCATGCCGATGGAATTGCCGGCAAACGGCGTGGTGTAGCCGAGGCCGTAACGGCCGCCGAGGGTGTTCCCCGCCACAAAAAGGCCCTCGATCGGCTCCCCGGATTTATTTAGAACCCGAAGGCGTACATCTGTGACCAGGCCGGCCGTGGCAAACAAACCGAATGAAAAGATTCCGCTTGCCTCCCCGGAGGCAAACAGATCCCCGCCACTGCAGCCGTAAAACGGAGGCTCGTCGACGGGGATCATGGCTTTGGCGTCCTTGCCGTAGTCGCTGTCGACGCCTTTGCGGCACAGATCGTTATAACGCCTTATGGATGACACAAACGTATCGACCAAATCGCCGGTGTACCCCAGGTATCCGGCAAGTTTCTCCAAGGTGTCGGCGCCGAAGACGGTTGCGCCGCTTCGCTCCGCCACCATAATGCCCCTCACGGGATACCCTTTGGCGCCGGCAGCCAGCACCTTTGCCATATCCGCCTGCATGTCTTCGAACCACTCCGAGCGGCCGAAGTTGGGCCCCGTGTGTTCCAGCCCGGCAACGAAAACGCTCTTCAGATAATTTTTGTCGGTAACCAGGCACACTGGGCCGGGAGGCTGTCGAAGCGCTGCATATCCGAACAGGGGGACGGCTGCCTCGTTTGCGAAGCGCTTTGCGCGGGCGTTCAGCTGAAGCATCGGACCCAGGCCCCAAGGCCCGGCGGTGCCGCCGACGGAACCCGCAACGCCCCGGGGGGTCGGTTCGATCATACCACCGGCCCAGCAGCACATTTTGTGGCCGAGACCGTCGCGAACGTTGGAACTGGACATCCTGAACTTCTCCTTCGTTATCCCGCTGCGCTCCGCCCATTCCATGGTTTCGTTCAAAAGCGCCCAGCACATGTCGGCGTTGCCCGAAAAGTCTCCGGTAGCGACGATGACCCCTTTTCGGGCTTTGAACCGGATGTATTTCCCCTCCTTGTCCTTCACGATGGCCCCGGTGGCCGCGCCACCGGCGTCTTGGGTGAGCACGGCGGCGGTGTGTTGATAATACCAGTCCGCGCCGCTTTCCTTGGCCTTTCGCACGATATATTTTGAGAACCACCGGAGGACCGTGATGAAAGGACCCACCGCCCTGTGAATCACCGGGCCCTGGAACATGGCGACGCAGGGCCAGGTTTTGAAGCCGCCAAGCTCGATGGGATAGTCTCCCGGCGCCAGATTCTTCTGGACCGGGTTGTAGAGATATTTTTCGTCCATGATGTCGGAGAAATCGTATGTCTCGGTCGCCCCGTCGCTATAGGTAAATGCCACTGCACTGTCCTCGGCCTTCCGCTGGGCCTCGTACCCTTCGTAGATCTCGGTCATCCGGTCGAACATGGCTCCGGAGTTCTCCACGAAAAGTCGGATGATGTCGGGATTGCAGCGGCCGGCGGCGCGCTTGACGAACTCGGCGGTGATTTCCCCGGTGTCATAGGGGCCGTAACCTCGGCTGATCAGCCACTTGGAGTTGACGTGGCCGATATCCTCGCCGAGGAAGTGCCAGGAGTCTCGGGTAAAACCAGCCTCGTCCATTTTCTCGATCACCGCAACCTTAGCACCACTTTCAGAAGCGCCCAGGGCCGCCAGTGTTCCGGCATGGCCGCCGCCAAGAACGAGCACATCCGTTTCGACGGTTTTCGTTATTTTGGACTCCGGAATGACGGGTGGGGTGCCCAGCCAGTCGCCCTCGCCGCAGTATCCCGGCACGCGGCCTGGCGAGACGGGTGAACCGCTTATGGGAAGATTGGTTTTCCCCGCTGTCGGGACAGCTCCGGCGATAATACCGCTCCCGGCGGCGATGGCTGTTCCTTTTAGGAAAACACGACGCGAAATACCCTTGTGTCCGCTTCGATTCTCATTCACGGGTTCTTCTCCTTTGATAAGGTCCTATAGCCCATAGCCTATCGCCCATAACCCATAGCCCCTCGCCTATCGCCCATCGCCTATAGCCTACGGCTTTTCCGGATTATAACTCTTTCAGAAGACCGGTGTACAAGGTCTTTTCATCGGGGACCATATTTCTCCCGAGTTTCCAGTCGCCGCAGGCGTAAATCAGAACCGCGCCGATGGCGGAGCAGATAATCAGACCGTAGAAAGTTCCGTTAAAACTGCCTGTGATGGCTGGGAGACTGCCCACAAGCATGAAGCCAAAGGAACGCACCAGGCTGTTCAGAATAAATATAATCCCCCAGGCATTGTTGAAATCATACCTGCCGAACACTTCGGCCGTCATGGAAATGGCAAGGTTGTTGGTGCCGGGCAATGACGTGGCGAACATGGTGAGGGCAATGTAGAGGGTCGCAACGCCGGGAGTCAGGGCAAATCCAACGGCGATAATGAAGTAGACAAACATTCCGATCATCGCCTTTCGGGTGCCGATTTTCTGATCGATGACACCCCAGACCACGCTGGCCGGCATGGCGATAAAGGCCGAGAGGGACAGGAACAGGACGGCTGTGTCGGCTTCGATGCCGCCGTCGGTGCAGAGGCTGATGAAATTGCTCATGATACCGATGGTAAACATGGCCAGCACGCCGCCGGCGATGCCGATAAACCAAACTTGCCGAGTTTTAAGGAGCCTTCCGACCGTCCAGGGGCTTGTCTTTTTATATAGTTCCCCTTGAGCGCGCAGAGCCTCTACCTTTTCCCGCGTCATGGACCTGTCATTGTCAGGAAAGAAGTTCGCCTCCTCAGGCGTGCTTCTAATGAAGAAGATACAGACTATCGTGAGAATGACAAACGCCGCCGCATAGAGGTCGAAGGAAGCGGCAAAGTTGAAATGACGGATCATGAAATTCTGACTGGGGATATAGGTAAGGGGTGCCATGCAGGCGCCGACGGTAAGCCATCCCATGGCGAGTCCCTTTTTGGTGGGAAACCAGTTGGCCACCAGGGACGCAAGGCCGATCTGGCAATACGCGGAGGATGCCACGGTGACAATGGTAATCCAGACGGCATACTGGGTGGGGTTGGTACAGCGCCCCCACAGGTACATGGAAACGGCGCCCAGCGCACAGCCGAATGCGATGATGACCTTGGGGCCTTTTTTAGCGCACCACCATGCAAACAGGGCGGCGGCGGCGATGGAAAGCAGGTTGGCGATGGTGGCAAAACCGTTCAAGAGTGCAATGTCCCACCCATATATCTCGTGGTATTTCGCCGTGATGACATTGAGGCTCATGATGGGAGTCCCGGAGCCTACCCAGAACAGGAAGAAACAGAATACCACGATGCCCCAGCCTTTCGATCCGAAATTATACTTGCCGGATTTCTCCATTGGTATTACCTTCCCCTGTCTTTTTCAGGCACCACGAAGAGCACGAAGGTCACGAAAAAAAGACAAAGAGTTTTTCAGAACAATTAAAATCTTCGTGCTCTTCGTGTCCTTCGTGGTATATGTCTTCAACCGGTCTGCTCGCTCGCTATTTCTCCGGCGATTCTGCCGCCGGTCACACTGTATCCAAAGGCATGTCCGCTCATGGCAAAGTGGTATGTATCGCCGTCGATGCCCCCTGCCGCGTCGTTGCCGGCGGCGTAAAGCCCTTTTATGGGGGACATGCTGTTGTCCAGCACCTGGAAGCGGTGATTGATGACAATCCCCCCCCAGGTGAACAGCAGATCGATACCCGCCCTGAAAACGTAATAGGGTGGTCTTTCGACGGGCATCAACAGCTTTGGGTTTTTACAGAAATCGGCGTCTCTGCCCCGGTCGCAACAGGTGTTGTATTCTTCTATCGCGTTTTGGACTTTATCGGTGGGAAGTTCCATAAACGCTGCGACTTCCGCCGTCGTGTCGCCCATGGCGGCGAAACCGCCGTCGATGCATTTTTGAAAATCCTCATCGAAGCGTTCTTCAATGTTCGGCGGCAATGCCATGCGCTCCATCGGATCGCGGCCTTCTTGGTCGATCCGTTCTTTCACCGCTGAATCCAGCAGCACATAGCAGATTTTTTTCGGCTGGCGTTTCAAGGCATTGACC
>JBECKW010000141.1:0-11228 GCA_040235505.1 Desulfobacterales bacterium | reverse complement strand
TCAGCCGCCGGGCTTTTATCTTGTGAACCACGGATGGCCATCTGTTTTTTTGAAGCCTCATTAAGAAAAGGGCCTCGGAAAAGCCCGAAGCCCTTTGTTGTTTAGTCGTTAAGCCGCCTGGCTTCCCAGCATCCTAGCCGCCCAGCAGCCCCGTCAGGGGCTAAATCTCTCCGTGCGGCATCAGCAGCACACGGGCATACTCGATTTTGCCGTCGGCCAGGTCATCGAGCATCTTGATTGCGTCATCCAGTGGGGCCTTGTGAATGGAGTAAGGCTTCGTGTCGATGGCGCCCTTGCCGATGAGATCGAAGAGCATGAGGATCTCTTCCTTGGTGTAGACGAAGCTGAACTTCAGATCCAGCTGGCGATGTCCGATAGCGGCGGTCACCAGCTGATACGGGCGACCGTCATTACCGATCATCATCACCTGGCCGCTGCTCATGCAAAGATCGATACAGGTCTGAACCGACATCGGATGACCGGCCGCCTCGAAACACACCTGGGCGCCCGGAACGTGGGAGAGAATCTCCTTGACCTTAGCCATATCCGCCTCATTGGCCGGATCGAAAGCATAGTCCGCACCGCATTCGAGGGCGAGTTTGCGTTTAGATTCCAGCGGATCGAAGGCGATCAGATTGTTCGGACCGGCCAGCTTGGCGGCCTGGATCACCGAAAGACCGATGGAACCCGCGCCGGAGACCACCACATTGTCGCCGGGTTTTACATCCGAACGCCGAACCGCGTGAAAACCCACCCCCAACACATCGAAAAGAACCGCCTGCTCAAAATCGACGCCTTCTGGAATTTTGAACAATTCGTTCTGGGGGAATTTTGAGAGAATATATTCGGAATAAGCACCCTGGGTTCCCGGTCCGATACCGAGTGTATTCGGGAATCCGTTTACACAGGTGTTGGGATTGCCGGTGTTGCAGGAATAACAGGCACCGCAGTCACCCGGAGGGCCGACCGCCACGCGATCGCCGACCTTCACGAAATCAACACCTTCGCCGACCTCTTCCACATACCCGACCGATTCATGGCCGAGTATGAGTTCCCAGTTAAAAATACCTTCCATCGAATAGGCGTGAATATCGGTTCCACAAATACCGCAATAAGCCACCTTGACAACGACCTGTCCCGGATCTGCAGTGGGTTTCGGAATATCCACGAACTCCACGTTGCGTGGACCATGATAATGTAAAGCTTTCATTGAAATCTCCTTTTCTCCAGCAAAATAACCACCTATCGTATGCCCCCCGTCGACATGCTGGAATCGACACGAGCATGAGTGAAAATATATTATTTCATTGCTGATAAATCGATGAACGACCGGGAGATACCCCGATCATTGAACGTGAAAGGATGGCGATAATTCAAGAAATACCATTCCTATAGTCGACGTTATATAAAGAAAATCAGCGTGTCAAGCGCTTTGTAAATACGACGGTTTTGCTCCGGAAGGCTTGAAATCAGGCACCGTCAGGCGGGTGGATCAAAGCCGATTATGGTTCTGTTTTTCAATCCATCGGTAAATCGGTTCACGAAACCTCCAGGCCAGAAAGGCCATAAGCAGGCAGATGCCGATGAGAATGGATAGAAGAATGTAGTCGCCCTCGAACAGGAAGGCGCCTTGGGCACTGAGCATCAGGGTCCCGGGCATCCGGCCGATGCCCGCCAGCATGATCAGCACCTTGACCGGAAGGCCGCTGAGCCCCAGAAAGAGGCAAAGGGAATCCTTCGGAAAACCGGGGAGTATAAACAGAATGAACACCACGATCGCACCCTGGTGCTTGAGAAGAAAATCCATGCGCGCCAGGGCGGCCGGCGGAATGAAACGACGGATCCATCGCTTTCCCAGATATCGGCCGATGAGGATATTGACCCAGGATCCGAAGGTGAGCGCAATGGTGGAATAAATGAAGCCTCCGGCCGTACCGAAGAGGTAGCCGCCGATAAACCCGGTGGCCTCCCCCGGAATAGGCGCCAGGATCACCTGGAGTGCCTGGACGGCCATAAACCCCAGGGGTGCCAACCAGCCAAGCCCCCGAAGAAAGGCCTCGCATCTGTTCCTGTCCGCGAGCACCCGATAGGCGTCCGTAAAAAAATACAGCAGGGGCGCCCGAAAATAGTAAAGCGGCACCGCCGCCACACAAAGCGCGGCAAGCACAACCCATAGTCGTTTATACGATGCCGCCACGTAGTTCCTTACCGGTTTGATGCGGACTCGAGGGCCGCCACCGCAGGCAGGGTCTTACCCTCGAGAAGCGCCAGGAACGCTCCGCCGCCGGTGGATACATAGCTCACCCGGTCGGTTTTTTCCGCCATATGAAGGGCTGCGTCCGTATCGCCCCCTCCTACGATGGTCAACCCCTTGGAGTCGGCGATGCTTTCGGCCATGTTCATGGTCCCCCGGCTGAAGGCTGCCATTTCAAAGACCCCCATGGGACCGTTCCAGACAATGGTGCCGGCATCCTGAAGGGCCTGCCCGTAGACAAGAGAAGTGGCCGGTCCGATATCGAGTACCATCCAGCCCTCCGGAATTTCCTGAACCGGTACGATCCGGGTATTGGCCCCGGCATCGAATGCATCGGCCACCACCGCATCCACCGGAAGATAAAAACGAATGCCCTTTTCCGCCGCCTGTCGCATCAGGTCGCCGGCGGCCCCGATCAGGTCTTCTTCAATTTTAGATGCCCCCACCGCAACTCCCCCGGCCCGAAGGAATGTATTGGCCATAGCGCCGCCGATGATCACCTTGTCCACGTGTCGAAGCATGTTGGTCAGGGCGGCGAGCTTGCTCGACACCTTGGCCCCGCCCACCACCGCCGCAAGAGGTCGTCGGGGCTGGGCCATGGCCTTCTCGAAATACTCCAGTTCCCGCTTCAGGAGGATCCCCGCCGCACTCACCGGTGCATGGGCCGTTACCGAAACCACCGATGCATTTTTCCGGTGGCAGACGGCAAAGGCATCATTCACATAGATATCGCACAGGGACGCCAGTTCCTTGCCGAAGGCATCGTCATTTGCCTCCTCCGCCGCGTGATACCTCAGGTTCTCCAGCAGCACCACCTGCCCTGGCTGCATCCTGTCGATCAGCGACCTGACCTCCGCACCGACGCAATCCGACGCAAAGGCCACCGGCACGTCCAGAAGCTCCTCAAGTCTCCGGGCCACCGGTGCCAGGCTGTATTTTTCCACCCGCTGCCCCTTGGGGCGTCCCAGGTGTGAGGCTACGATCAGCTTCCCCTGATGTTCCATCACATGCCGAAGGGTGGGAAGCGCCGCCCGGATCCGTGCATCGTCCGTAATCTGAAGCGTTTCATCCAGGGGCACATTGAAGTCAACCCGGCAAAGCACGCGCTTTCCGGCAACGTCTATTTCAGTAACAGCTTTCATAAAATCTCCTTTTCCCCGTTATCGGGGAAGACATAGGGGAAGGCACAGAGGCACAAAGTTTAAAGGATCAGTATTGATCTTTTTTCATCTGGTGTTTCTTCCGACTGAATGTCTTTCGTTTGGACCATCTCTCGATAAATCCCAGTTTGCCGGAAGTATACGCCCGGTCCACCATCTCTTCATGGACCTCGATGCCCGAGGGACGTTCCATGGCGGTTCGAAGACATTCGGTCTTGCAAACGCATGACATGCACGCGTCCGGTGAGCACCTGAGCCCCTCCGGCCCCATGGGGAAAACCGTCTCCAGATTTCCGAAGCATTCCGGATGATCCGGGTATTTATCGGATGTCGTCATAAAAAAAATATCCGCAGATTACGCAGATTTTCGCAGATTAAAAAAAATTTTAGAGCCACAGCCCGCTGCTAGGGCATTACGTTATTCTCTATATCCACTCCACAATAAATCTTATCCCATACCACAAAAATCATCTACTTTTTTCTGTCTTTAATCTGCGTAAATCTGCGTAATCTGCGGATCCTATTTGGTTTTTCCGGTTTCACCCCTCGCTGTTCATCCGGGCGATATGCCCCTGATCCGCGAAGCTGTAATATCCGTCCCGGCCGATAATCAGGTGTTCGTGCACGGTCAGCCCCATGACGCGGCAGGCGTTAACCAACCGGCGGGTGATGTCCATGTCCTCCCGGGAGGGGGACGGATCGCCTGAAGGATGGTTGTGGGCAAAAATCAATGCCGCCGCATGATGCGCCAGCGCCGCCCGGACCACCTCCCGGGGATAGACCGCACTGGCCGTCAGGGTGCCCTCGAACAGCACCTCGGTTTCAAGGACCCGGTTTTTTGCATCCAGGAAGATGACCAGAAAACACTCCCGGGTTCGATCACTCATATTGTATTTCAGGTATTCGAATACTTCTTCCGCATTGCCCAGGGGATTTTTTTCAAGAACGCGGCTTCGAAGATACCGGTCGGCCGCTGCCCGGATCAGCTTGATGCCGAAGCTGTTTTTCGGACCGATCCCGTCCACCGTCTCAAGCTCCGGTCCCGACGCCTCAAACACCCCCTGGAGACTCTTAAACCGGTTGAGCGCCGCCTTGGCCGCATCCTTGCAATCCTTCCGGGGCGTTCCCAGGGTCAGCAGCAATTCCACCACCTCGTAGTCATGAAACCCGCCCAACCCGCCGGAAATGAACCGTTCCCGGAGGCGCTTGCGGTGCCCATCCCCCTTATGTCCTTTAGGATTGGTCATACGTCTCCCTTTGCGGAAGTCCAAGTATTGGGAGTTCATGGAGTGTACTTGAGTGTCTTGAGTTAAAACTGCAAGTTCATAGAGTGCCTTGAGTGCGCTTGAGTGCCTTGAGTTGATGTATTCTGCCTTTTATATGAGGGCGGAGTGAAACGACTCCTCAACTCAAGGCACTCCAGTGCACTCTGTGTACTCAAGGCACTTTCAGTTCCACTCTATGAACTCCAGGCACTTTCTGTTCTACTTCCTCCCCCACTCTCCGTTAAATTCCTTCTTCAAATCTCTTCCCATCAATTCCCGACCGGCGACTTCCGGTGAAAGGCCCTCGTAGAGAATCTTGTATATGGCATTGCAGATGGGCATTTCGACTTTCATTTTGAGGGACAGGTTGTAAACCGATTTGGCGGTTTTGACTCCTTCCGCCACCATCTTCATCTCCGCCAGGATCTGATCCAGGCTCATCCCCTGCCCCAGCTTCATCCCCACCGTATGGTTCCGGCTCAAATCGCCTGTGCAGGTCAGGATCAAGTCGCCTACGCCGGCAAGCCCTGAAAAGGTACGGGGGTCGGCTTTCATCTTGACGCCCAGCCGACGCATTTCCGCAAGCCCCCGGGTCATTATGGCCGCCCGGGTGTTGAGGCCCAGGCCGAGGCCGTCGATCATTCCCGATGCGATGGCGATGACATTCTTCACCGCTCCGCCCAGTTCCACACCGATCACGTCATCGTTTGTGTAGACCCTGAAACAGGGGCTGGAAAATATCTCCTGGACCATTGCGGCCCTTTTTGCCTTCTTGGATGCGGCCGCCACCAGGGTCGGTACCTGTCGGGCGACCTCTTTGGCGAAACTCGGCCCCGAAAGAACCACAAGCCGATCGTCGCCCATACCGGGGATGACTTCCTTGTAAACCCCCGACATGGTCAGCAGGGTCTCGTTCTCGATTCCCTTGGTAGCCGATACCAGGGTCGCCTCCGGAGACAAAACACCCACCAGCTTTCCGGCAACCATCCGGGTCAGATGGGACGGAGTGACCATTACCACCATTTTCTTGCCGGAAACCACGGCGGCCAGGTCGTTTGAGGCAGCAAGGTTGTCGGACAGGCGAAACCCGGGAAGGAATGTAAGATTTTCCCGCTGTTTTTCAATTTGCTCCTTTACTTCCGTTTCATACACCCAGAGATCGACGCCATAGCCGTTTTCACCCAGGAGGTTCGCCAGAGCCGTACCCCAGCTGCCGCCGCCCACCACTGCAATGCGCCCCACTGTTTCCTTCATTATTCTTCCTTTATTTGAATTCAACCGCACCGCAACTTATACCGCCGAAAAGAATGGAGAGCTTTATTCTTCTTCCCCTGAGCCATCCTCTTCATCGGTGTCGCTTCCCGTGTCCTCGTCCATGATGTCGTCTTCCTGAAGGATGTCGTCTTCCTGAAGGTCCGCCTCATCCGCTCCGGCGTCTTCGGATTCTTCTTCCTGCTCGGCGAGTCTTGCCGCCCCGACAATCCGCTCACCCTGCGCCAGCCCCATGAGTTTGACCCCCTGGGTGTTGCGGCTGATAACTGAAACGCCCGCAATGGGCATGCGGATAATCTTACCGCTGTCGGTCATGAGCATCACCTCATCGGTTTCCTCCACCAGAAGGATAGAAACCACCAAACCGTTTCGCTCACTGGTCTTGATGGTGATAACGCCCTTGCCACCCCGCTTCTGGACCGGATATTCATCGATACTGGTGCGCTTTCCGTACCCGTTCTCGGTGACGGCAAACAGGGTCTGGCCATAGCTTAGAACCTCCATGCCGACGATCCGGTCCCCCTGCTCCAGACTCATGCCCCGGATGCCGCCGGCCACGCGCCCGGTGGGGCGGACGTCGGTTTCATGGAACCGGATGGATTTGCCCATGGCCGACCCCAGGAAAACATTCATGGTACCGTCCACGATACGGGCCGAAACGAGTTCGTCTCCTTCGGCCAGGTTCAGAGCGATAATGCCGCCCACCCGGGGGCGACTGAACGCCATGAGATCGGTCTTTTTCACCTGGCCCTCCCGGGTGGCCATCATAACATGGTAGCCGGGCTCGAATTCCGAAACGTCCAGCACCGTGGTAAGCTGCTCACCCTCGGTAAAGTTCAGGAGGTTCACGATCGCCTTGCCGCGGCTGGTTCGTCCGGCCTGGGGAATATCGTACACTTTGCACCAGTAGACCCGGCCCATATTGGTGAAAAAAAGAAACGTATGGTGTGTGGACGCCACGAACAGATGCTTTACGAAATCCTCGTCCTTGATGCCCATGGCGGTTTTGCCCTTTCCGCCCCGGCGCTGGCTCTGGTAGAGGGTGATGGGATTTCGTTTGATGTATCCGTCCTGGGAAACCGTAACCACCATGTCTTCTTCCGCGATCATGTCTTCCATGGTCAGTTCCCGGGTGGCCTCCACGATCCGGGACCGCCGGCCGTCACCAAAGCGTTCCTTGATATCCGAAAGCTCATCCTTGATGATATTCAAAACCAGCTGTTCGCTGCCAAGAATTTCCTTGAACCGGGCAATATCCTTCAGCACATTCTGGTACTCCTCGACGATCTTGTCCCGTTCGAGGCCGGTGAGCCGCTGCAATCGCATGTCCAGTATGGCCTGGGCCTGGATATCGGTGAGAGTAAAACGCTCCATGAGCTTGGTCTTGGCTTCGGCCGGAGACGATGCCTTTCGAATGAGAGATACCACCTCGTCCAGGTTGTCCAGGGCGATTTTCAACCCTTCCAGGATATGAGCCCTTGCCTCGGCCTTCTTCAGATCGAACCGGGTGCGGCGGATGACGATTTCCTTGCGATGCAATATGTAATGCTCCAGCACCTCCTTGAGCGACAGCAGTTCCGGCCGTTGATTCACCACCGCCAGCAGGATAATGCCGAAACTCGTCTCAAGCTGGGTATGCTTATAGAGCTGGTTGATAATCACCTCGCCCATCACGTCCTTTTTCAGGGCAATGGCAACCCGCATTCCCCGGCGGTCGGATTCATCCCGGACATACCGGATGCCCTCGAGTTGCTTGCCCCGGACGAGGTCCGCGATCTTCTCGATGAGCCGGGCCTTGTTCACCTGGTAGGGAAGCTCCGTTACCACGATGGTTTCCATGCCGCTTTTCTTGTCCTTCTCGATATCCACCCGGGCCCGAATCCGGATCACACCCCGGCCGTTCCGGTAGGCTTCGTAAATTCCCCGGGTGCCGTAGATGATGCCGCCGGTGGGGAAATCGGGCCCCGGGAGGTAGTGCATGAGCTCTTGCCAGGTGATCTCCGGATTGTCGATGAGGGCCTTGATGGCGTCGATGGTTTCGGAAAGGTTATGGGGCGGAATGTTGGTGGCCATCCCCACCGCGATGCCCGCGGAACCGTTGACCAGAAGCAGCGGGACCTTGGCGGGAATCACCGACGGTTCCGTGAGGGACTCGTCGTAGTTGGGGACGAAATCAACGGTTTCCTTCTCGAGGTCCTCCATCAGTTCATGGGTGATGCGTTGCATCCGGATTTCGGTGTATCGCATGGCGGCCGCCGGGTCGCCGTCCACGGAGCCGAAGTTTCCCTGGCCGTCCACCAGGGGATAGCGAAGGGCAAAATCCTGGGCCATCCGGACGATGGTATCATAAACGGCGACGTCTCCATGGGGGTGATACTTACCGATGACATCCCCGACGATACGGGCGGATTTTTTGTACGGCTTGTTGTAATCGTTCTTGAGATCACGCATGGCGTAAAGCACCCGGCGGTGCACCGGTTTCAAACCGTCGCGCACATCCGGAAGTGCGCGGCCGATGATGACGCTCATGGCATAATCGAGATACGATTTTTTCAGTTCGCTCTCGATACTGATTTCCGCTTTTTTTTCCAGCTCCGCTACATTCTCTTGGGTCATAAATTCATCCGATCAAATAAAGCCCCGGTCGGGGCATTTCCATTGGCATTCCTCGGTGCTTGGCACGGTTGGACGCCCGCATTATTTCAAGCCTTCGTCTCCTCCAGCCAGGGCTTCCCTATGCTCGACGATCCCGCGATAGCTTCCATAGTAGATATCCGTCAGGGTCAAAAAACCCGTCACCACCAGCGGTCCATAGATGATTCCCAAAATACCGAAAAGTTTCAATCCACCCATGATGGAAAGAAAAACCAGCAGGGTGTGCATCTGCACCCGTTTTCCCACCAGCCTGGGTTTTGCGATATACTCGACGGCGCCCGACAACAGTATGTAAAAAATAATAAAAAAGATCGCCGCCCCGATCCGTCCCTTCAGGAACAGAAACGCCGCCGCCGGGATGAAAACCGCCCCGATGCCCACAATGGGCAGAAAGGCCAGAAACGCCATGATAAGAGCCCAGAGGAAGGGGGAACTCAAGCCAAAGAGTGCGAACACGCTGCCGCCCAGGACTCCCTGGATAATCCCCCCAAGCCCGTTCCCGATCAGGATCGCTCCGGCCATATCCTTGAATTTCCGAAGCAGCTTTTCGTCCTGGTCCTGGGGTAGTGGGGAAAGTTCCACGATAAAGGTCACCAACCGTCCGCCGTCGATGAGCAGGTAATAGGTCACCACCAGCATCAAGAAGAAGTTGAAAAGAAACTTCAGAATATTCGAGGCGATGGCACGAGAGTTTTCAAATATGACCAATCCCGTTTTTTTCGCCAGATCCCCCACGGCCTGCTGAAATTTTGGAATCATATCAATTCCGAATTTCGCCGCATATTCGTTTGCCCGTGTTAAAAGAGAGCTATTCTCCACCAGTTCCGTGAGCCGGCTTTCCTCCAGGAGGTTTCCGATTTCATCACTGAGGACCTCACTTTTTGCCGTGAGATACAGGTCGTAGGCTTCGCCCGAAATAACCGTCACGAAAAAAACGATCGGAACAAACAGAATGACGAAGACAAGCAGGCAGGTGATAAGGGATGCAAGAGAGGGCCTGAGTTTCCGGGAAATCCACCGGTATACCGGCGTGAATACCCCCGTCACCACCGCCCCCATGATAATAACGGAGATAAAAGGCCATAGGAGCCATCCGAGCAGCACCAGGGAAATCAGCAACAGCCCCAGGAAAAACCACAATATCAAATCTTGGGAAGTCCTCTCAGTCATGTCGCGTCTCGATTATGCATAAGACTTGAGGACGGGTACCTTTATCTGCTTACCAGCCCGCCGGCCAATGCCACCAAAATGGTTTCATATACAAGGACCGGAATGTAGCTTTGAAAGATTCCGTATATAATTCCACCGCCAATAATAGCCGGCACGGCAAAAAAGATCAGAATTCCCAACCTTCGGCTCACATCCATGAAAGGTAGCCTCCTGTTCGAATAAGATTCTTCGGGAATCACCCGTAAAACTTGATTTTAATATCAATAACGGCCTGTCAAGTAAAGGCTAAAATAGGGGAAAAAGATCAGAGGCCGGAGGCCGGGGATCAGAGATCAGAAACTGCAAAAAAAACAACCGCTCGTATCTGACCTCCGACCTCCGACCTCCGACCTCTATCTTTTTACTTTTCAATAATCATGGCCATGCCCATACCGCCGCCGATGCACATGGTGATAAGGCCGGTCGAGTATCCCTTGCGTTTCATATTGTGGATACAGGTGACCATCTGACGTGCACCGGTACATCCGATGGGATGCCCGAGGGAGATACCGCTGCCCAGTTCGTTGGGCCGGTCGTTTTCGATCCCAAGCTCCCGCATGCAGCCGATGGCCTGGGAGGCAAAAGCCTCGTTGAGCTCGATGGTGTCGATGTCGGAGATGCTCATGCCGGTGGTCTTCAGCACCTTGCGGATCGCCGGAACCGGCCCCAGCCCCATGTATGCCGGGTCGAGTCCGCCGGACGCAAATGCCTTGATCTTGGCCAGCACCTCAAGCCCCATTTCCTTGGCCTTGTCCGCACTCATCAGAAGCACGGCGCCGGCCCCGTCGTTGATGCCCGAGGCGTTGCCGGCGGTTACCGTGCCGTCCTTTACGAAGGCGGGCCGAAGTTTCCCCATCTTTTCCATGTTGGTGTCCATGGGCCGTTCATCGGTGTCCACCACGATATCGCCTTTCCGGGTCTTGATCACCACCGGAACGATTTCCTCCTTGAACAGGCCGGTTTCAATGGCGGTTCGAGCACGCTGATGGCTGAGAACTCCCAGCTCGTCCTGCTCCTGGCGGGAAATACTGTACATGTTGGCGATGTTTTCCGCCGTCATGCCCATGTGGTATCCGTAAAAAATCTCATAGAGCCCGTCGAACACCATCAGGTCGTAGATCTCGCCGACACCGGTAAGCTCCATGCGATGTCCCCACCGGGCCTTGGGAAGTGCCAGGGGCACCCGGCTCATGTTTTCCTGGCCACCGGCAAGAACCACTTCCGCCTGACCGGTCATGATGGACTGGGCCCCCAGGGCAATGGATTTAAGGCCCGAGCTGCACACCTTGTTGATGGTGAATGCGGGGGTTTCCTTCGGAATCCCTGCTTTGACCATGGTCTGGCGTGCCGGGTTCTGACCGAGGGAGGCAGTCAGTACGTTGCCCATGATGACCTCGTCCACTGCCACAGGGG
>JBECKW010000099.1:0-3434 GCA_040235505.1 Desulfobacterales bacterium | reverse complement strand
GGCAAAGGTGGCTCTCAAGGTCAATCGGGAAGAAAACGTGCGGCTTTCGCAGAAACTTCCGCAGTCGGGGCTTTCCATCGACGAGTACTGCCGCAAGGAGGGTATCAAGGTGACCGAACTCACCCCGGAAGAAAAAGCGGCCTTCAAAAGCAGAATGACAGAGGTCTGGGGGAAATACCGGGAGAAGATCGGCCCCGACCTGTACGATTTTTTCATGGAGAAGGTGAAGCAGTATTCCGGGAATAATTGATTCGCATGAGATCCGTGCTGAAAGTGCTTGGACGACTGGAAGAGTGGACACTGACCCTGGTGCTGCTGGGGCTCGCGTTTCTAACTTTTGTTCAGGTTTTCTGCCGCTACGCCCTTAACTTCAGCTTCAGTTGGAGCGAAGAGCTGGCCCGTTACCTGGGGGTGTTCATCACCTTCCTGGGGGCCGCCCTGGGGGTGAAATACGGCCTGCATTTTTCCATGGACCTGGTTTACGAAAAGGTTCGCAGCGATCGCTTTCGGCAGGGGCTTCAAGGGGTCGTAAACATCGCATCCGGTCTCCTGTTCCTGGTGGTGGCCTGGTACGGATGGCATCAGGCCATGAAGCTTCGCCAGTTCGGAGTGGTCACGGCAGTGCTGCAGCTTCCGAAGTACTGGACCTACCTGCCGATTCCTTTCTTTTCCCTGGTGATGGCCATCCGGTTCTTCAGGCTGTCGGTGGGATATTTTCTCCAGATGACCCGGGGCGAAGCGTTTCGGACGATCAAGGACAGCATCCAATGATACTCACCATTGTATGCTGCTTTCTCCTGTTTCTGGTGGCGGGGATGCCCATTGCGGTCCTGATGGTGGCAACCACCGCCATTGGGCTTCTGGCCCACACCTCCACCTCACTCATGGTGCTTCCCCAGCAGCTCTTCAATGCCCTGGACAATTCCATCCTGATGTCCATTCCCTTTTTTATTCTGACCGGCAGTATCATGACCCGGGGGGCCATGGCCCGGCGAATCATTGCCGTCCTCAATGCCCTGGTGGGCCACCTGCCGGGTGGGTTGGCCGTCACTGCGACGCTGGCGTGTCTTTTTTTCGCCGCTCTTTCCGGATCGAGCCCGGCCACCGTTGTGGCCATCGGCTCGGTGATGATTCCGGCCCTTAAAGAATGCGGTTACGGCGAGGCGTTTTCAGAGGGGCTGGTGACGTCGGCCGGTTCCCTGGGGGTGGTGATTCCGCCTTCCATCCCCATGATTCTTTACTGCATGGCCATGAACGTTTCCGTGGCCGAGCTTTTCATGGCGGGCGTCGTCCCCGGAATTCTCATCGGCGGCGTGTTTATCGCCTATACCCTGCTGCTGGCACAGAAAAAGGGCTGGCGGGCGTCCCGGAAAGCCACCGGCCGGGAGATCTTACGCACCCTCGGGGAAGGGGCGTGGAGCCTGATGCTGCCTGTGATCGTCCTGGGAGGCATTTACAGCGGCGTCTTTACTCCCACCGAGGCGGCCGGTGTGAGCGTGGTTTATGCCCTGTTCGTGGAAGTGGTGATCCACCGGGAAATTTCCATTTCCCAGATCCCCGCCGCCTGCCGGGAAGGAGCGGTGCTGGCCGCTTGTCTGCTGTTCATTCTGGCCTCGGCCATGACCCTGGTGTGGCTTCTGACCGCCCAGCAGATTCCCCACCAGATCGCCGATATCATCACCGCCCATGTCCACAGCGGCTGGGTGTTTCTGATCCTGGTCAATATCCTGTTTCTCCTCATCGGCACCGTCATGGACAATGTCAGTGCCATGCTCATCCTCTCTCCGCTCTTTGTGGAGACGTTGAAGCGTTTCGGGATCGATTTTATTCATTACGGGATTATCATGGTCATGGTGATTGAATTCGGATTTCTGACGCCACCGTTCGGCCTGAATCTCTTTATGGCCATGGGGCTGACGGGGAAAAGCCTGGTGGATATATCCCGGGGGGTTCTGCCGTTTTTGCTGCTGCTGTTGGGGTGTCTGCTTCTGGTGACGTTTGTGCCGGAGATTTCGTTGTTTCTTGCGAAGATAGTGTTGCATTGAAAAGAAGCGAGGCACAGAGGCACAAAGTTAAAACGGATGGTATGAAGAGTGCCTTGAGTTCATAGAGTGCCTTGAGTTGTGGTGTTCCATCATTTTGATAAAAACAATTCTCCCGCAGAGACGCAGAGGCGCAGAGAATAGCGGGGAAAAATAGAGTCTTAAAACGAATTAACATCAATAGGTGGGAATTTATTTTGTTTCCAACACCCCATGTTTTTAATTTTTCATTCTAAGTAGTTCTCTGCGCCTCTGCGTCTCTGCGGGAGAATCGTTTTCCAACAACCGGAAACATCATGATAAAAAAGGTACACCAATGAATATTCGATACGCACTGTCATTTCTCCGCCTGCTCAGAATTCCCGGAATGCTTTCCGTCATGAAGGACTGGCAGGCGTTTTTGAGGATGCATTTTGTGTATGCCGGTTATGAATCGGGATTGCTTGCAGCATTGAAGACGCCGCAAAGCCGGGAGGCGCTCATCGAGACCCTGGGGGTGAAGCGCCCCGATCTTCTGGATGCCCTTCTGGATATGGGCCGGGCACTCGGCGAGTTGACGGTAAACGGCGGGCGCTTTGCCATCAGGGGGAAGCGTTCGAAGGCGGTGATATCCGGCGGCGGAGATATCATCGCGGCCATGATCCAGGCCAATGTCACCTATTACAGCGACGCCTATCGCCATGCCGCCGGGCGACTGAAGGGAGGAGAACTGGGAGATGACCTTGAGGAGATCGGCGATCTGGTGGCACGGTTTTCCAAGGGGGTCGAGCCCATTATACGGAAATTCGTGTCGGGCTTGGTTGGCGGGAAGCCCTCCATGCGGGTCCTGGACGTGGGGTGCGGTTCCGGTGTCCACCTTAAAAGTGTTTACACCGCCAACGACCGCGCCACCGGCATTGGTATGGATCTCGATCCGTCGGTGGTCCGGCAGGCAACGGAGAATATCGAGCGGTGGGGGCTGAAGGATCGTTTCGAGATTCTTCATGGGGATATTCGAAACCCTCCGGAAGAGGTCACCGGTTCCTTCGACCTGATCACCCTCTACAATATACTTTATTATTTCAACGAAGAGGACCGTGATGCGCTGCTGCGCCGGGCGGCCGGCTTGCTTTCACCCGGCGGCGTGCTGGCGGTGGTGATGAATTTCCACAGCCAGGGAAAGGACATCGCGGCGGCGAATCTGAATGTGGTGAATTGCTCACTTAAGGGGTTGACGCCTCTTCCCGGTGTGGATGAGATGACATTGGTGTTGCAAACGGCAGGGTTCAGCGATATAAGGGTGCACCGATTCATCCCTGCGAGCACTTTTTGCGGTATTGCTGCCAGTAGAGGATGATGCGTCCACTAGCCCATGTTCACGCCCTTAAAGATTTACGGCCGGGGGCGTGCCGA
>JBECKW010000058.1:0-43835 GCA_040235505.1 Desulfobacterales bacterium | reverse complement strand
AACGCCATGCGGGCAGTGGAATTCGTGGCCCGCTCCTTCCCAACTGAAAATGAAGTGACGCTTTACCATGTTCTGCAGGATTCGGCGGTTCTCGGGGGAATGCACAGCCCGGACCTGACGGAGTATTTCGTCGCAGCGAAGGAAAGTTTTCGCCAACTCGAGGAACAATGGAAGAAACTGGTGGAAGAGGCTATGGAAAGGGCAAAAACTGTCCTTGCCGTTGCCGGTTTTCCAGATGCCAACATCAGAACCCGAATTGAAATAAGGAGGCGGGGGATCGCCCGGGATATCCTGGCAGAATCCGAGAAGGGATATCAGATGATCGTTATCGGCAGAAGGGGGCTTTCAGCCATCGCGGAATTCTTCACCGGAAGCGTATCCCAGAAGGTCATGAATGCTGCCAGAAACATCGCCGTGGTGATTGTCAACTGATGCTCGCAACAGCTATAATAAAAGGGCAGTTCTTTACCCCTATTCCTCTGTTCTACCGGTTTTCATTATCACGCAATTTTTTATACAGGGCATTCATGCGCTTTCCGTTTTCATACAGTTCGTCGATGGCAGTTAAATCACAGGCCGGCTTTTTCACCGCAACGATCAGTTCGGCGTGGGCCTTCGGAAGCAGGCGGTATGTCTCTTTCAGGGTTTCCAGTATCCTGAGTCTGGTTAAAAACTCGTCATTCAAATCGAGAAGCTTTGCAACATTCCGTTTCCGGGTTTCAAGACTCACGGTCAGATCCGGCCGCAAATCACGGGCCAATTTGATGCTGTTTTCATCATAGTCCGAACGAAGATGTTCAGCCGCTGTTTGAATTGCACCTTGAAGCCTGTCCGAAATGTCAACAATCAGAGGCTGATTTTCTTCCAGGATTTTTTGTAATTTTTCATTCTTCTTATGGCTGATATGGGTGCGGGCCTCTTCTGATGCACCGGTCGAGACAATCCCTTCGATCTCGTTCGAATTTTCCAGCCGGAGGGCAGCGGCGGCGGATTTGATTTTCATATTGAGTTCCTGAGCCATTCCATAAAAATCGGTTTCGGAAACCATGCCCGATCCGGCGAGTGCGGTCAGAAACTCCGAATAGGAGATGATGGTGCTGTTCAGGGTATTGATTCCCCACCGGAATTGGAGGGAAACCATGAGCTCTTCCGTGCCGTCCATTTTCCAGGTAAACGGATCGCGGTCATCCACCGAAATCAGCAGGTTTTGAACCGCATCGAAACCTTCGGCGTTTTGGCTGGCGTCGGCGGCTTCCTGGATCAGCCGCTGCCTGTCGGCAATCTCTGCGTATCGAAGCGCTTCATCGGCCCCGGAGTCGACTTCCTGGAGGGAAGCTGTAAATTTGGCGAAAGGATCGGAATGAACGGCGCCGCAGCCTGTCAGAAATAGAAGAAGGGGGAAAGAGTAGATTGAAAGACCAATGAGAAAATTTATCTTCCTATTCATCTTTACCTCCTGATCCGGCGAAGCCGGTCGGTGGACGGCAAAAACTCTTCAGCTCATTTGTCCTGTACTGGATTCCCAGGCCGGGCCGGTGTCTCCAGACGCAGTATCGCCCGGACGCCTCCTTCCGGACGGTTTTCAAGCTGCACGTCACCGTTATGAAGCACAGCGATTTCCTTCACGAAGTTCAGACCCAGTCCGGTGCTTTTTCTTCCGCTGTCCGGGCGCTGCAGGGAGAAGAACTTCTCGAACACTTTGTCCAGCGCGTAATCCGGAATGCCGACGCCACCGTCGTCTACATACAACTCCACCCAAGGCCCTTCCTTCCCGGCCGAAAGCTCGATCTGACCGTGTGCCGGGCTGAAGTCAGCGGCATTTTGAACGAGGTTGGAAACGGCGCGGTGAAGGAGAAACGAATCACCGTTTACCATGATATCATCCGGAACCCGGTTGACCACCGTCAGTTTCTTTTTCGCCGTGATGGGGCGCATGCTTTCGAGCGTGTTTCTTACCAGCGAGCCTAAAGACACGTTTTCATGCTTTTTAAGTTCCTTGAGGTTTTCCAGGGACGCGAGTTCCAGAAGCCGGTCCACGATGTCCTGAATGCGGCCTACCTCGCTGTGAATATTGGCGAGAAAGCGCGCTCGCCGTTCTTCGCTCATCTGCTCCTGCATCAATTCCGCGGCGCCGCGTATGGCCGACAGCGGGCTCTTGATTTCGTGTGTCAGCTTTTGGACATACTGCTCCACATATTTTTTACCCTCGAGTGCTTCCTGCATTTTTTCGAATGCCTTGCCCATGTCGCCGATTTCGCTCCGGTCCAGCCTTGGAAAGGGAGATCGTTTGCCCGAGCCGATATCGTCGGCATAGCGCGTCAGTCGGCGGATGGGACGCGTGATGGCGTAGGATGCGAGAAAGCTGAGAAAAATGGCGACAAGCGCCGTGATGGACCCGATTTTGAATATCTGCGGTTTGGCCTTTTGAAGAAAAGTATTGATGGCCGTTGTGGGTTTTGCAACGGTCAGCACCCCGGCGGTTTTCCCATTCACGATCACCGGAGCCGCCACGTACAACACGGAAGACATCGTATCTTCCGGGTCCTGAAGGGTCGAACGGGCGCCGTACCGGCCGTCCAGTGTCAAGCGGACGTCCCTCCATTCGGAATAATCTTCACCAATGCGCCCGTTGTCCTCAGAATCAAAAATGACGTGGCCGGTATTGTCCGTGATGTAGACCCGGATATCCACATGCTCTTTGTCGTACTGGTAAATCCGTGCGTTCAGATCCCGGGTGTAAACACCCTTAAACGTCGTGTAGAGATCCTTCTCGCTGAACGTGCCCTTTTCCATATCGCCGCCGACGATGGCCGCCAGGACATTGGCCTGATCCGCCAGTTCGTCCTCGACGCCTTCCAGGTAACGAAAGCGAAGATTTGTCACCGACCAGTTGATCGGGTAATACAGGCAGACCGCAAAAATGACGGTATACAGGGAAAAAATGCGGATTCCGAGTTTCATAGGCCCTCTTTCAGCGAATAGCCCGTTCCCCGGTGGGTCACAATGGGGTCAACCTCCGGGTTGACAACCTTCAGTTTGGCTCTCAGATTCTTGACGTGAGCGTCCACCGTCCGGTCCATGCTCGCCTCGGGTTCATCCCAGGCCCTTTCCATGAGTTGCTCCCGGGAAAAAACCTGCCCCGGCCGTTCGATGAAGGTTTTGAGCAGGCGAAATTCATATCGGGAAAGATCCAGCACCTCGCCGAAGTATGAAATGCGTTTTCGCGGTTCGTCCACCTGAAACGCGGATGACGAAGTAAAAGCCGCCGGCCCCTTGCCGTTGGTTCGTCTGAGAACCGCCCGGACCCGGGCGGAAAGTTCCCGCGGGCTGAAAGGTTTGGTGACGTAATCGTCGGCGCCGATCTCAAGGCCGACGACCCGGTCGATTTCTTCGGAACGGGCCGTCAGGAAAATAATCGGCAGAGCGCAGGCCAGGCGAATTTTTTTGCATAGTTCAAGGCCGCTCACATCCGGCAGGCCGATATCCAGGATGATGAGATCGACGCTTTCCTCCGCCAGATACGGGAGCACCGGTTGCCCGGAGTTCAGGAGTACGGTGTCGAAACCGTCCGTTTCGAGCGCATACTGGATGGTGTCGGCAATGGCCGGTTCGTCTTCAACGATCAGGATTCTGGGCTTCATGCTTCGAATAACCTCCTGTAAAAAGCAGGCGAACACCTTGTCCGCAGAGTTTGACGGCAGCGATGCACATCCAGGTCATCAGGCACAGGCTCAGTACCATGGCGGCGTGGCCGTAAAACCGGCCTCCGGTTTTTTGGGCGGCGCCGTTCAGAAAAGGAACCACCAGAGTGACCGCCAGGTACCAGGCGCAAGGTGTCAGGCCGGTTGCCGCTGTTTTCAGGATTTTTACTTTTCCACCGGACGGCGCTGAATGCCGTCCGGATTTCCGGACAGCTTTCGATGGTTCGTACCGTTCAATGATTTCCCGTATCATAGAATAAAAAAGATATTGAAAAAAGAAATATATCACGACCCCTTCCAACCGGTGAACCCACTCCCACGTCAAACCGTCGCCGGAGAAATTCGCATGAAAGGTAACCATGGATACCAGGATGCGCAGGGCATTCACGCCCAAGGTCAATGCATATGAGGCCGCAAGGCTTCCCGTCAGCCATGCGAACCGGTGGCGGACGCTTCGCATGTGGTGAAGACCGGCGAACACCGCCATTCCGAACACCATGAGCATGAAATTCACACCGGCACAGCCGGGGGCGATGATTATCCGGCCGGCGTCACTGACATACCCCGTGCCGGCCCGAAAGGTGAACCCCTCCCCGCTCACCATGGAAACCAGGCCCGCCGTGGGGCTGAGAATCCACCCGAGATCCTCGGGCCGGGCCAGGCTGTAGTGCAACTTCAGCCCCAGGGCGATAAGAATGGCGGCCAGATAGAACGGGGCGCATCGCTTTAGGCATAGGGCAGAGCGCATAGGGCATAGGGTAAAACTTCGGGATAATGAAAACATAGGGTTCTCTTTTCGGCTTTCTTCGTGCTCTTCGTGTCCTTCGTGGTCACTTAAAATCTAAGATACAACCACGAACCACGAAGAACACGAAGAGCATGAAGATGATATAAGAATATTTGCCTGTCGGTGCGTTTAAGCGAGATAGCGTTTTTTCAGTCGCACCAGAAGGCCCATGACAACGAACGCCAGCAGCAGATACAGCAACCCCGGTTCCGGTACGGTGGCATATTGGCCCACTGCCAGGTCGGAGACGCCTTTTGGAAGCGGGAGAGGCTGTTTTAGGTCTTTGGCCTTGCCCCCGGGATTTCGGATTTCTTCGGATACGGCGACGAAGGAAGTATACGCTGTCAGCAGGTTATACGTCAGACCGAGATTCGTAATTTCTCCTTTCCGATCCGGGTCCGGGCGGCCGATATGATAATCCGAGAGCCGGGCAATCCGCGTTCTCGCCCAGAGATATCGCAGGGCCGGATTTTGCTCATCGGGTTCGATCCGGGAGACATCGAACGTTTGTCGGTAAATTCCCTGTCCGCCGGTCCCGGTCAGCGTCACCCTGCTTTCGGCGGTTCCCCGCCATTTACCGGTCACAATGACCGGCCGTTTCGCGAAAAGATCGGGAATCGACGACGGTTCGACATCGTAGGCATCAAATCCGTCGAACCGGACCGATGCCCCGGTCAGGACCGGTGCGGAAATATAGTCCCGGAACGCACTTGCCGTTTGGGCCGCCGTGTCCGGATCGGTTACCACAAAGGGTTCCCCCTGGCCGGCCTTGGCCATGCCCTCGATGAGATAGCGGTTGACGCTGCTGCCGATACCGAAGGCAAAGACATTGGTCTGGTTCAAGTTTTCCTGGATGAGCGAAAACACATCCCGTTCCGCGTCGATATAGCCGTCGGTAACGATGGCCACGGTCCGGGAACGGCCTTCCTCCCGGGGAAGCGACATGGCCCGGTTGAGCGCCCTGTAGAGCTCGGTCCCACCGCCGCCCTGTTCCCGGTCGATCAGCGCCATCGCTTTCTCGATATTTGCCGGGGTGGCCGGAAGTGAGGAATCCGCCATGATCTTTGAGCCGCCGGCAAACAGGATCACATTGAAGCTGTCTCTCGGCGAAAGGCCGCCGATCAGGTCGGCGAGAAGCTTCTTGGCGGTATTCAGCGGGAAACCGTTCATGGATCCGGAAACATCCACCACGAAGATATACTCCCGCGCCGGGATGTCTTCGGGTCGAACGCGTTCCGGCGGCTCGACCATGAGAAGAAAAAAGTTTTCGTCATCGCCTTTGGTGAGCATCAGGCCGGATTGAATCTTTTCTCCGGTCAAGCGATAGGTCAGGATATAGTCCCGATCGCCGCCGAAGTTTTCTTTATTCGCCAGGCGGATATCGGCCCGGTCTTCTCCCTTCCAATCGACGACGGTATCGTGTGTCCGGCAGCGCACATCCTGAATCGGCATGCCGGCGGACAGGCTGACATGGATATCGAACCCGGTTGAAATGGGCGTGTCCTTCATCAAATACGGATTCTTCACCCATTTGTCCGATTCGGGCGCCGTGGCTTCCGCCTGGTTCGAATAACGCGGCCCCACCACCGTCGGATATACAAATTCATAGGTCCCGTCCGTGGGCACCAGCAGCTCCGTGTACTGCAATTGAATTTCGACAGTGTCGCCCGGCATGATATTGGCGACATTCATGCTGAAGACATTCGGCCGCTTCTGCTCCAGCAGGCTGGCACTTTTCCCTTGCTTTTTCGCCGTTTCGAACGTTTTCTTTGCCGCCTCCTTTTCCTTGACCCTGGCATGGATGATCCGGTTACCGATTTTCATGGTCATCCCGTGAACCGCCGCATGGGTGGAGGCCGGGAAAATATACCGGGCATTGATGGGCTGCGTTCCCTGGTTTTCATAAACCTGCGCCACCGTTACATTGGCGATAACACCACTGATGTCTGCCCGGACATCCGTGGATTTGAGGGGAAACCGGCCCCCTCCGTTCTCTTCGCCCTGAATCAGGAAATACGGGGACAGGGTTTTGCCTGAATTTACTTCTCCCTGTGCCGGCTGCGCCATCCATCCGAACAGGCCGACAATAACAACGATGATCATTTGAAGGGTATGTGCTGGTTTCATGGCTTCCGTCTCCTGTAAGAGTTTTTTTATGCGCTTTGTTTCAAGATGCCCCCGGAGCGTGAAGCCTTTTTGAAAAAAGTGTGAAAAAGCGATGAAAAGGGACGTAGCGATACCCAGGGCAATTGCATATCTTTTGTTTGCGAGCCCGATAAAGCCCATCGTTCACAAAAAGAGAATAAGGATGGCGCCGAGTCTTGCCCTCGGCTTTTCCGATTTTAGATGCTCTCGCAGCCATGGCCTATACCACCCTGCTCAGCGGGTTCCCCTCGAACCCGGTTGGTTGCAATTATCTCCAGAATGCATAGTTTGTTAAAAATAAATCCATCGGAAAGGATGGCAGAGGCAACTGGAGGTATTATGGAAAACGAAAAACGCGATTTTGACAGGGAGGCGGCTGCCTGGGATGGGAACGCCGCGAGGGTAAAGCTGGGGAAGGATATTGCCCGAACAATATCGGAGCAGGTTGAATTGACGCGCGAAATGGATGTTCTGGATTTCGGTTGCGGCACCGGGCTCCTGAGCTTTCAGATTCAGCCGCATGTCCGCTCCATAACCGGTGTTGACAGCTCCCAGGGGATGCTGGATATTTTCAATCGAAAGGCGGCGGAGCTGAGGGTGAAGAACACCAAGCCGATTCTTTTCGATCTTGACAGTGGAGAAACGTTGAAAGGAAATTATGACCTCGTTGTCAGCAATATGACCCTCCACCACGTAAAGAAAATCGAACCGCTTTTAGACCAATTGTACGCTGTTACCGCTCCTTCCGGCCATCTATGCATATCGGACCTGGACCCGGAGAATGGCCAATTTCATGAAGACGATACCGGGGTGTTTCATAACGGATTCGACAGATCGACCCTTCGAAAAATGTTTACGGAAGCCGGGTTTGAAGATGTCCGGGATATCGACGCCGCGGAATTTGTAAAGCCGGGTACCGACGGCAAGGTCCGGCATTTTTCCGTATTTCTGATGATCGGCCGGAAAAATTGAGGAACGGCGAAAGAGGTTGAAGGTTTAAAAGTTCCAGGTTCCAGGTTACCAGCGTCATAAAAACAAAAAGGGGAGGGAGACCCGCCGAGGCGTCCCCCTCCCTTTTTTCATCCTTTTTACCCTCCATAGTCACGCCAGGCGTGACGGAGGACGGGCATCCTTCATCTTCCTACAGCGGCTTCACCACAATATTTCCGTCATAGGTTTCCCCTGCGACCGGCGTAATGCTTTTGCCGTCCACCTCGACGCTGCCCTTGAGGGTCGCGCCCTTTTCCACCGTCAGGCGGGTGAGGGTGGAGGGGCCGGTGACGTTCCAGGTGGCGCCGTTTTTCAACGTCATCTTTACGCCATAGCGGGTTTTCCAGGCGGTATCCACGACCCAGTTGCAGTCCTTTTTGTCATACGCTTTCCAGAGGCTGTTCCAGTCCTCCATGGTGCCGGAGACCACGGCGCCGTTCAGGGTGGCGTTCTCCAGGGAAAGGGTCATGATGCGCTGGTAGTCCATGTGTCTGATGTCGCCATTGGCTTCCATGTCTTTCATGGAGATGGCGATGGGTTTGACCTTTGCCCCGTCGCCCTCGTTTTTCAGGAAGTTGCCCATGCTGTCGCTGTTGAGGACGGTCATGATGGCGACGCCCGTGTACGAATCGAACTGGGCGTTTACAAAGTTGATGTTCGCGCTGGTGCTCTTGACCAGAAGGTCAGCGCCCTTGATGTAGTCAATGTATGCAGCCACGGCCGTGCTGATGTGTTTGGCATAATCACGCGTGCTTTTCAGATCCTTGCTGGTGGCCAGGGTGCTGTTGATGACATCCAGGCTACCGCAGTCGGCGGCGGCCAAGCCCTGACCCATCATATCCGGGGCATGAATCATTACCGCGTTTCGTCCGCCGACAACGAGCGAGCCCTTGGTGGTCGTCGCGCCAGTGTTGTACTGGATGACATCCGTGGGCACCGAAGCGCCGTCGGCGATCATGATTTTGCCGCTCTTGGAGATGATGGCGCCTATCTCGGCGGACTGCAGGGTGCTGCCGTAGAGCCAGACCCGGCAGCCGAAGTCGGCATAGGTGCCGTAACCGCCGTGCTGGGCGATGGCTTGGGTGTTATAGGCATACAGGTCCAGGCCGTCACCGGAAGAGGCATCGGTGGAAAGCGCGGCCCACCCTTCGGTGGTGCAGGTCGAGTTGAAATAGTAGGTATGGCTGGTGCCGGTGGACATATTGGCCCGGGCAATGCCGCTGATCAGGAGGGCATTATTCGAAAACGGCTCGGACATCTTGGTCGTAAATTTGTTGCCGCCGGTCTGGGTGATGCTGGAGTTGTTGACGATCAGCTTTGCATCGTCCGAGGTGTTGGTGGTGTAGCGAAGTGCACCGTCCACCGTCAGATCGGAATTCGAAATGTACATCGTCGCCTTGTCGGTGACGGAGGCGGCGGCACCGCCGTTATCTTTGGAATCCGCCTCCTTGGTAACGCCCAGTTTCATCTTGCAGTTGTCCAGGGTGACGACGGACTTTTCACCGGAAGCCACAACTCCGTTGAAGGTGTAGTCGCCGCTTGTAAGATCCAGCCCCTGGATGGTGATGCCGTTGGCATCGGATTTGATGTCGGCGGTGTATTTACCGGCATCGTACTCTTTTTCGGTGTTTTCGGCGCCTTTTTCAATATAAATGGCCGCCTTGCTGGGCGCACCGAACCCGCCCATGCCGCCGGGAGGGCCTCCACTTCCACCCGGCATTCCGCCGGGGCCTCCACCGGGTCCGCCACCGGGGCCACCCGGGCCACCCCCCTGGGGTCCGCCCATACCGGCGGGTGCACCGCTCGGCGGGGCGCCCGCCGTGTCCGCAGCAGATACGCCGAGTGCGCAGATGAACGACAGCGCCAACAGGACCAGTAACATCGGTAACATACCTTGAATTCTCTTCTTCATAGAAATAAATCCTCCTTGGGTTATTACGAGTTATGTTGCGTTTATCGAATCATTGTCCCTCGATAGACCTCTCATCCGGCATAAGCCATCATAATGATATGCCGATACTATGGGGCTGAGGGAGGAATTCGTCGGTAGAGAATATGAATATTATACTGATAATCATTTGGAGTTCAATAAAAACCCGTCATATCCGCCCTCTCTTTAACAACCATGACGTTCTTTAACAATTATTTACAGTTTCATCTGGTTATATCCATGCGAATCTCTTGACGCATAATTGCTCTTTGGCATATGGTTCACGGACAATTATCATTATCGCAGCTTTTCCTTTTCAGTTCGAATCAACAGACGGATTTTTGGGGGAAATTCGGAGGGGGTGTTCTCTCCGCACTGAACACTTAGGAAGGAGAATATAGAGAACATGAAGAAAATACAGGCCATTCTGATTTTGGGGATTGCGATTCCGATGTTGATGTTTTTATTTTCGTGCGCCGGCATGAAAGAGCATCGCGCAGAGGAAACCCAGGCGGTGACAACCGCGAAAACGCAAGAGGCCCCCGCGGCAGTTTCCGGCCAGGCCGAAGAAACCCCTGCCGGAACCCTTCTGGCGGATAAACACAAGGCGGCCGGAGTCGCCTGCAGCGACTGCCATGCTGAAAACCCGCCCGCCGTCGCCGTGACGACGGACACCTGCCTGAAGTGCCATGAAGATTACAAGGATCAGAGCAACTCATACATCGATCCCCACAATGCACATATCACCTACTCGGATTGCAGTGATTGCCATCATGCCCACAAGGCGGGCGAGATGATCTGCCAGGGATGCCATCATTCGTTTAATATTCAGGCGCCCTAATTCGGCAAAGCCGAATGCTGGACAGCCGGGAAGCTATGAGGCTGGGAGGCAAAGACCTGGCAAGAAGATACACGCTTTCGGGGGTTACACTTATCTGCTTGGATGTTCCTGATAAATGCTTTAGGGTCTCGGAAAAAAAGAAAGGGCGGATTATTAGGATCCGCCCTTTCTTTGTGTGTGTGAACCGGGGCGCTGCAATTATCCGATGTTGTTTAAAAGATCCTGAATGCGCGGATACGCCTTCATCTCCGAAAGCCAGTGCCCGGGAATGGCTTCCAGGCCGTTATAGGCACCCAGAATCATGCCCGCCATCATCCCCCGGGCCGCTGAATCGCCGCCGGCCATGACATTTTCGATGAGCGCGTCTTTCAAGTTTTTCTCGTATTTGTAGATCAGATGGATCACCCCCGGGAAGGCGGCATGGGTGCCGCAATGCTGGCCGAAGGCCGCGATGGATTCGCGGGTGTCCTTACCGAGGCTTTCCTTCCCCCGCCGAACCCATTCAATGATCCGCTGTTGGCCTCCGCAGGAATCGGCGACCTCGTCAATGGCCGCCGTTGGTGATCGGCCGCCCAGGACCCGCAACGTGACGTCCGAAAAAAATACGGCGCTTTTAATCACGTCCGGGTGGTTATGGGTCATGGCGGTCTGAGCGCGAACCGCAGGGAGAAAATTGCCGCCGGTTTTGCTGCAGAAATAGAGGATCGGACTTATCCGTGAGGCGCCACCGAGTTCTTCGGAGTCCGAGCCGCTGTCGCGGAAGGAAGCGCCTTTTTGAAAATTCTCCAGGGTGGCCTTGGTGGCCTTGTCGAAGTAGCCGTCATAGGATTGGAAGTACTTCCGCCAGCTATCTGCGAAGTGGGCCGGGTCAAATTTTCCCTGGGCGGCGATATCCTCGAGCAGAAGAAGCATCTGGTCCCCGTAATGGGTAAAGTCTCCCTTTTTCTTCGTGGGGTGATAGCTTTTGCCCAGGGGATCTTCGTATCGGTCCAGGCGGCCGTATTTTTTTTCGATGACCGGTGCATTGTAAACCCAGTGTCCGCCGAGCGCCAGGGCGTCTCCGGCAAAGGATGCAAGTACCATTGCGTTTGTGTTCATTTTGTTCCACCCGGCGTGTCCTGAACGACGCTGAGAAAGTCTATGAGGCGGGGCGATTTTGGATTTTCCAGTATCGCCTCCGGCGTTCCAGACTCGACGATCTGGCCATCGTCGCAGAAGCAGATGCGATCGGCCACATGGCGGGCGAACCCGAGGTCATGGGTGACCACCACCATGGTCATGCCTCCCCGGGCCAGGCCGGAGAGAAGTTCGTTGATGCCCGAAATCATTTCCACATCCAGGGCGCTGGTGACCTCGTCCAGGAGAAGTACTTCCGGGTTCATGGCAAGCGACCGGGCGATGGCCACCCGCTGTTTTTGACCTCCGGAGAGCTGGGAGGGCCAGGCCGTGGCCTTGTCTTCGAGGCCCACTTGACGGAGAAGTGCCATCGCCTGTTCCTTTGCCTCCGCCGTCGACATTCCGAGGACATGCACCGGCCCCTCCATGACATTGGCCAGTGCGTTTCGGTGCGGGAACAGGTGGAAATGCTGAAAAACCATGCCGATTTTTCTTCGGTGACGGCTCAATGCTTTCGGCCCCATGCGGTGGTAGGCGACCGGATCGCCCTTCCAGAGGATCCGGCCGGCATCGGGAAATTCGAGCAGGTTGAGGCACCGCAGGAAGGTGCTTTTCCCCGAACCTGAGGGCCCGATCAGGGCAACGACCTGATGCCGGCGGACCGTAAGGTCGATACCCTTGAGCACCTCGAGTGTCCCGAAGTTTTTCCGAAGGCCCCGGGCCTCGATTTCAATGGGCGGTTGATGGTTCATATGGTTTCCCCCACTGCCTGTCGGGATCGCTGGAGGTGCTTTTCCCAGGCCTTTACCCCGGCGCTGACCATGGAAATGATGATCAGGTAGAACACCGCCGCGCAGAGAAAAGGCACAAAGGCCTGACCCGTCTGGAACACCACGTTCCTGGCTGCGTAGGTGAGTTCCACCAGGGTAATGGCGCCCACCAGGGATGTGTCTTTGATCAGCACCACCAGGTTGTTTCCCAGGGACGGCAGAGCGTCTCGAAACGCCTGGGGAAGAATAACGCGGCGGAGAATTTTTTTCCGGGTCATACCGATGGAGGCTGCGGCGTCCCACTGACCACGGTCCACAGCGTTGATGCCGCCCCGGAGTGTCTCGGCGTTGTAGGCTGTGGTGTTTACGATCAGGGCGATCAGCGCGGCCCCGAAGGCGCCAACGGCTTCAAACCCCAGAAGATAATTCACGAGGGTGGCCAGAGCGAAATAGGACATGAACAGCTGCACCAGCAGCGGAGTTCCCCGAACCACCCAGATATAGCCATTGGACAGCCTGCGAAGGACAGGACTCCGGGCCTGGGCGCCGATTCCCACCAGGGCCCCGGACAGAAGGGAGACCACCGCGGTAATGGCCGACAGCAGCAGCGTCAGCAGTGCGCCCTTGGACAGAAGCGGGATCATGGCGGAAATGCTTTCGACGAATTCAGGCTTCTTTTTTTCAACCGCCGCAGCGTTTTCAGGGCCTGTTTTCGGAATGTCCCCCGCATATTGCCCCCAGGCGGTGAAGAGAACTTCCAGGTCCGGAGGACTGCCGACCCATTTGCGATAGATTTTTTCGTAGGTGCCGTCCTGCACCAGGGCCAGCAGGGCCTGGTTGATCTGCCGGATGAGCTTTGGCGAATCACGCCGGGCGGAGATTCCCACCGCCTCCCGGTAAAGCAGATTGCCCATGGGAACGATATCGCCGGCCGCCCCCTTTTTGATATAGAAGCCGCCGACAATGCGATCTGAGACAAAGGCATCGATTTTACCGGTGTTCATGGCCGCCACAATTTCCGCTTCACTTCCGTAAGTCACGATCGTGGTATCGGGAAACGCCTCCGGGTGGGCATCGATATAGTGAGCGTAGGTCGAATCTTCGGTAACGCCGATGCGTTTTCCCTCGAGCGTACCCAGCCCGCGCCGGGCAAACACCTGGGCGCCGCTGACATAATACGGCAGGCTGAAGAGCATCTTCTTCAGGCGTGCGGGGGTAATGGCCATGGAGGCGCAAATCAGATCGTACTTTCCGGCCTGAAGTCCCGCCTGGATGCCTGCCCAGTCGGTCTGGATCAACAGCGGCGAATAGCCCATTCGGCGGGCCAGTTCCCTCGCCATGTCCGCATCAAAGCCTACTAAGCGCCCGGATGCATCCGTGGTGGAAAAGGGCTGGAAGGCGCCGGACATGGAAAGCCTCAGGGCCGGGGCCCGATCCGGGGGGCCGGGGTCACGCCCGGCGGCCGCCATAGAGAGTGTGAGACCGGCCAGTATGGCGATTGCAATAATTTTTAAGTAGTTGCGTATCATGACGATTCTTAAAACGGTTCGTTGCGGATTTCTACCAGCCTAGCAGAATCGGGAACGAATTACAAATTCAGGATCGAACGGGTGGCGATGGCCTTGTTGCAATGATTTTTTCGAGGTTTGTTTTTGCGCATTTTGCCATTGCCAAAACCGCTACTTTCTGCTCAACTTATTTACAACTGACGAATATCGTTTCGTTTGTTTTCGGTGTATTGGTCAAAAATTCCATTCTACCTGTCTACATATTCTGTATCGATTGTATCCGTTTACGTTGCGCGGGGGGAGGCTGCCGAATGGATGATTGGATCTACAGGCTTTCTATCAGAGGGAAAAATGAAAAAAGGTATCCTGATTGCTGTGGGAGTGATTTTTCTGGCATTTCTCGGGTGGCGCGTCGCCTCCATGGTGATCAAATCCAGCGGGCAGGGCTCCCGCGGTATGCGAGGGATGCAGCAGGTCGCCGTTGAAGTGACCAATGCCAGCAGCCGAAAGATACGTCAGAGCCGGAAATTCACGGGCACGGTGACGCCGCTTTATCGGTATATCGTCTCCCCCAAGGTGTCCGGCCGGGTGGTGGAGATCACCAAGCGGATCGGGGACTGGGTGAGTGCCGGAGAGACCATCGCGCGCCTGGACGACGCCGAATATCAGCAGGCGGTTCTGGAGGCCAGGGCGAACCTGAAAATCGCCCTGGCGTCCCTTGACGAGGCGGTCAGCCAGATGGAACTGGCCAAGCAGGAGCGAAACCGGGTGAGTTCGCTCCAGGAGAAAGGGATCGCCTCCCCGTCGGAGCTGGATGTGGCTGCCACCGACTACGATGCCCAGAAATCGCGCCTGGAACTGGCCCGGGCGCAGGTTCAGCAGCGCGAGGCGGCGCTGAAATCCGCTGAAATCAGACTGAGCTACACCGTTCTGACGGCTACGGAGCCGGGATTCGTGGGGGAGCGATACGTGGACGAAGGTGCGCTCCTGTCACCCAACGCTTCGCTGGTCTCCATCGTCGGCATCGACCGGGTGATTGTCCAGGCAACGATCATCGAACGGGATTACGGGCAGATTGCCGCGGGCCAGTCGGCCCGGGTGACGGTGGATGCGTTTCCGCGGGAAGCCTTCGAGGGCAAGGTGGCGCGTATTGCACCGGTGCTGGAGGAGGCCTCCCGGGTGGCCAAAATGGAAGTGGAGGTGGATAACCGGGAGCATCGGCTGAAGCCCGGTATGTTCGCCACCATCACGGTGGTGCTCCAGGAAAAAATCGCCCGGCAGGTGATTCCCTCCGACGCCATCGTCAAAAAAGACGGGAAGGAGGGGGTTTTCGTTGTGGAAAAGGGGGGCGCCTCCGGGGATGATATCGCCCGGTTTTATCCCGTGGAGACCGGGATCGCCACCGAATCGGAAACCGAGATCCTCTCCCCCGATATCAACGGCCCGGTGATCACCCTCGGCCAGCATCTCCTGGAGGATGGCGGCGGGGTGGTTGTGAGTGGGGGATAGTTGAGGGGGGAGTGCGCTTGAGTGCGCTAGAGTTCATAGAGTGCCTTGAGTTGTGGAGTCGTTTCACTCCGCCTTTTTATAAAAAGACAGCATACATTAACTCAAGGCACTCAAGGTACTCTATGAACTCAAGGCACTCCATAGACTCAAGACACTTTCAGTTTCACTCAAACTCAGGGAACTCTATGGACTCGACTTTTCAGCATCCCGGCATTCCAGCTATCCGGAGGGCTCCATGAACATCGCCAAGGCCTCCGTCACCCGCCCGGTTCTGACGACGGTTATTTTCTTCATCATTATCCTGCTGGGGACCGTATCGTTTATGCGGCTTTCCATCGATATGATGCCGGAGGTCGAATATCCCACCCTTTCCGTCATGACCAGTTACGGAAACGTGGGACCCCAGGAGATCGAGGAGTCCATCACGAAGCCCCTCGAGGAATCGCTGGCGGCGGTACAGGGGGTGGAGGAGATCAGTTCCACTTCCTCCGAGGGCAGCAGCCGGGTGACTGTCTCCTTTACCTGGGGAACGGACCTGGATGTGGCGGCAAACGATGTGCGGGAGCGCATCGACCGCGTGATCGGGAGCCTTCCCGAGGATATCGAGCGTCCGAGGATTTTCAAGTTCGACGTCAACTCCTTCCCCATTCTCTATCTCGGCGTCTCCAGCAGTATGAACTCCCTGGACCTTCGGCAGCTCGTGGAGGACCAGGTGCAGTACCGTATCGAGCGGGTGGCAGGCGTGGCTTCCACCACGATCCGGGGCGGGCTCAACCGGGAAATCCATGTCGACCTCCAGGCCGCGAATCTCAAGGCCCTGGGCCTTTCTCCCCGGGCCGTGATCACTGCCCTTCAGAATGAAAACCGGAACATCCCGGCGGGGGTCTATGAAAAGGGAAATATGGATGTTCTGGTCCGGACCCAGGGCGAATTCACCTCCCTCGACGATATCCGGAACACCGTGATCACTCTCCGGGGCGACACCCCCATCCGGGTGGGGGACGTGGCTCAGGTGGAGGACTCCTGGGAGGAGGTGGAAAACGTCAGCCTGATCAACGGCAAGGAGGGGCTGAATATCGCCGTCTACAAGCAGTCGGGGGCCAATACCGTGCAGGTGGCCGAGGCGGTCAAAGCGGAGGTGGCCCGGATCAACCAGGATTACCCCCAGATCGAGGTGCTTCCCATCTTTGACCAGTCCACTTACATCCGGCAGTCCATCAATAACGTCGGCTTCTCGGTGGTGATCGGCGGGGTGCTGGCCGTGCTGATCCTGTTCCTGATCCTGAGAAATTTTTCCAGCACGGTCATTATCGCCACGGCCATCCCCATTTCCATCATCGCCACCTTCGGTCTCATCTACTTCGGCGGATTCACCCTTAACATCATGACCTTCGGGGGGCTGGCGCTTGGGATTGGAATGCTGGTGGACTGTGCCATCGTGGTGCTTGAAAATATTTACCGGCACCGGGAGCAGGGATCGGACCTTGTCCAGAGCGCGCTCGAGGGCACGTCGGAAGTCTGGACGGCGGTTTTTGCCAGCACCCTGACCACCCTGGTGGTGTTTCTGCCCGTGATTTTCATCCGGGGAGTTTCGGGGATCATGTTCCAGCAGATGGCCTATGTAGTGAGCTTCTCGCTCCTGTGCTCCCTCTTTGTGGCCTCCACCCTGGTGCCCATGCTGGCATCACGGTTTCTCCACTACACGCCGGTGACCCATTATGACGGTGAAAGCCGGCTGCACCGGATCTATTCCGCCAGCGAAGCAGGGTTCCGGAAAGTGGAGACCTCTTACAGCCGCTTTCTTTCCTGGGCGCTCGGCCACCGCAAAACGGTCATTTTCACCACCCTCGCGCTGTTTGCCGTCTCGTTGTTTCTACTGCGCTTCATCGGCGTCGAGCTCATGCCCTCATCGGACGAGAGTGAGGTCCGGGTCAATATGGAGATGGCCGTGGGCACCAAGCTGGAACCGCTTCTGACGGCCACCGAACAGGCCGAAGCCATTATCCGCCGGGAGGTGCCCGAGATGAAATCCGTTTTTTCCCGGGTCGGCGGAGGCGGTTTCCATTCCTCGGGGGGCGCCACCTCCAATATCCGCATCTACCTGGTGCCCAAGGCCCAGCGACAGCGAAGCAGCGAGGAGGTGGCGAACGACCTGCGTCCGCTGCTTGCCGGTATTCCGGGTGTGACCGCTACCTCCCGGCAGGGATCGAATTTCATGCTCCGGATGAGTTCCTCGGTGACCGACGCCATCAGTGTGGAGATCCGCGGCTATGACCTTGACACCGCCCAGGCCCTTGCCAAAAGGGTCGACGAGGTGGTGCGGCAGGTGCCGGGTATCACCGACACGGACATCAGTCGGGACGAGGGAAGCCCCGAGCAGAATATCCGGATCGATCGCCAGAAGGCGGCCCAACTGGGTCTTTCGGTCTCCCTGATTGGTGAGGCACTGGAGACGGCGGTGGGGGGTTCCCCGGCCTCCTATTACCGGGAAGGGGGCAAGGAGTATCGGATTCTGGTGCGGCTCAGCGAAGAGGACCGGTCCAACCTTTCGGATCTCCTGGATCTGACCGTCGTCAACAACCAGGGGCAGCCCGTGGTGCTGAGAAACGTGGTGGCGTCCGAGCCCACGGAAGGGCCGGTCAGCATCGAGCGAAAGGACCAGGATCGAGTCATCTCCATCAATGCAAATTTTACCGGCCGGGATATGGGATCGGTGATCTCTGACATCCGGGAAGCGCTTCGAAGTGTTCCGGTCCCGAAGGATTTTTCCATCCTCTTCGGTGCCGACTACGAAGAACAGCAGGAGGCATTCCAGGAACTTCGCATCGGACTCATTCTCGCCGTGCTTCTTATCTACATGGTGCTGGCGGGACAGTTCGAATCTTTCAGGGACCCCTTTATCGTGCTGTTTTCCATTCCCATGGCCCTCATCGGCGTGACGGCGGTGATGATTCTCTTCGGCACTCCCTTCAGTATGCAGGCGTTCATCGGCTGCATCATCCTGGTGGGGATTGTGGTCAACAACGCCATCCTCTTGGTGGACTATACCAATCAGCTCCGGCGCATCCACGGCATGGAGCTGTTTGAGGCCATCAAGCTGGCCGGGGCAAGGCGGCTCCGCCCCATCATCATGACGACGCTGACCACCACCCTCGGCCTGGTGCCCCTGGCCCTGGGAATGGGCGAAGGCGGCGAGACCCAGGCGCCCATGGGCCGGGTGGTGATCGGGGGCCTTCTGAGCGCCACGCTGATTACGCTGGTGCTGATCCCGGTGGTGTATTCGGTGTTTAATAGGGGGAGGAAGAAAACTGAAAATGCCTTGAGTTCATAAAAGCGCCTAAAGTTCATAGAGTGCGCTTGAGTGCAGGGAGTGCCTGGAGTTAATGTATTCTATCTTTTTTAAAAGACGGAGTGAAACGACTCCACAACTCAAGGCACTCTATGAACTCAAGGCACTCTCTATACACTTCTCCCAAACGGAGTTGAAGAAATGGTTTTCAAAAAAATAGCGGCCCTTTTTCTTCTCATCTGCATATCTTCCTATTGTTGTGCGGAGGAGGCTGCGGATAAGGTTGAAAATATCTTCCAGAATTTTTCCACGGGCGAGACGCTTCAAATAGGGGTTCAGGAGGCGATTTTAACGGCGCTGGGAAATAACCCGACCGTGGCGATTCAGCGCCTGGAGCCCGAGAAGGCCAAGGCGTCGGTGGAGGCGGCGCGTTCGGATTTCGATCCGGAAGTAAATCTTTCCGTCACCCGAAGTGAGACCAAATCCGAGGCGCACCTGGGAACCCAGCGGGAACCCATCGATCTGACGACCAAGCGGTCCCGGGAAGAAATCGAGGTTTCAAAGAAATTTTCGACGGGTACCACCCTGTCGGCAAATGCAGCCGTGAACGGTGTCCTGTCGAGCCTCTATACGGATCAGTACGCCGGCAATATCTCCCTCACGCTGACCCAGTCCCTGCTTCAGGGTTTCGGCCGGGGAGCCAACCTGGCCACCCTTCGGAAGGCCCGGATCGATGTGGACATCTCCCGGCAGGAGCTTCGGGCTGTGGCAGAGAACCTCGTGGCGAAGGTGGAAAAGGCTTACTGGGATCTTTATCTGGCCAAGGAAGAAATCGCCATCCAGCGCGAATCCCTCGATCTTGCCACCCGCCAGCTGAATGAATCCAATGAGCGCGTGACGGTGGGAAAACTGGCGGAGATTGAACTGGCGGCAGTGAACGCCGAGGTGGCTTCCCGCCGGGAATCGCTCATCAATGCCCAGAGTGCCTATGAAAAGGCCCGGCTGCAGTTTCTATATCTGCTCAACCCCCAGGGGAAGGAGATGTGGTCCATGAATCCCGTGACCACCGATGCGCCGTTCGTGCCGGAGGATGCGCTGGATACGGTGGCGGTTCACGAGGCACTGGGTTTCAAATACCGGCCGGACCTGCAGCAGGCGAAGCTGGCCCTGGCCCAGGGGGAACTGGACGTTCAGGAGACCAAAAACGGTCTGCTGCCGCGACTCGATTTTTTCATCACCTACGGGAAGAGCACCTATGCCGAGTCCTTCAGCGACGCCATGCCCGATCCCGGCAGTCAATTTTCCGACCTGAGCGCGGGGCTTACCTTCAGTTTGCCCATTTCCAATCGAAGTGCAAAAGCTCGATACCGGAAATCGCTTCACACCCGGGAACAGATGACGCTGTCGGTCCGGAACATGGAGAAGCTGGTGGCCCTGGATGTACGATCCGCCTACGTGGAGGCCGTGAAATCGAAGGAGCTCATCGAGGCCACCCGGGTGACCCGGAGGCTTCAGCAGATCAATATGGATGCGGAGCTTGAAAAGTTCCGGGTCGGAAAATCCACCAATTTCCTGGTGCTTCAGGCCCAGCGGGATTTTACCGCCGCCAAGCTGGAAGAGGCCCGGGCGATGGTGGGCCACCTGGATGCGCTCATCGATCTTTACCAGATGCAGGGAACGCTTCTGGAGCGTCGAGGAATCGAAAGCCCGGCGGAATAGGTAGAATCGTTTTTTTTTGATATCCCGGCAATATACATTTGAAGGAGGAGGTGGATGAAGCTGTTCGGAATCACTGCAGGCCGGAAAATGGGGAATTCTGAGATTCTGTTGAAGGAAGCCTTTATGGCCGCCGAGGAGCAGGGGGCGGAGGTGGAAATGGTCAATCTCCATGACTGCAAAATTCTGCCGTGCACCGGGTGTGAATCCTGCACGATGCGCGTCATGAAAGGGTTGACCCCGCAATGCGTCCATCACGGCAAGGACGACATGGATCTTATCATGGAGCATTTCCTGAAGGCCGACGGCATTATCGTCTGTATCCCGACTTTCATCATTCAGCCCCAGGGGCTTTACAAGGTGTTTGTGGATCGATGGCTTCCCTATGAAATCATGTTTCTGCTGCAAAACGGTCTCATCGACAAGGAGCCCGAACGGGTGGCGGGACTCATTGCCGTGGGCGGCTCCACCCAGAGCTGGATGTCCCTGGCGTTGCCGGCCCTCAATATGTCCATGTTCGTTCAGTCCATAAAAGTGGTGGATCAGATGATGGCCACCCGGGTGGCCCGGCCGGGGCATGTGCTGCTTAAACCGGAACTGATTTCAAGGGCACGGCAGCTGGGCCTGAACGTGGTGAAAGCCATGAAAACTCCATACGGCCAGGTGGAATACCTCGGAGACGAGGAGGGGTGGTGCCCGGTCTGCCACTCCAATCTGCTGATGCAGGGAAAGCCGCAGTGGAAC
Organism: Desulfobacterales bacterium; assembly: GCA_040235505.1. Taxonomy (GTDB): domain Bacteria; phylum Desulfobacterota; class Desulfobacteria; order Desulfobacterales; family JAFDDL01; genus JBECKW01. Next base: position 22,789 of record JBECKW010000058.1, on the reverse strand, counting down.
GGCCTGTGCTACGATATTGAATGCGCCGTATGCAGTGCCGGCGGGTCGCTGGTGATGGAGGGCAACCGGCCCAGGTTCGTATTGGCCGAAAACGGCCTGGCTCATTGTCGGGCCTTTTCCGACAAACGGGCAAATCATATGCATGAGATCAAGGAAGTCCACGCCGAGGCTTTTCAGAGCAAGGACACGATCAAGGAAAGAAGCGGTAAGTACCGCGATTACAACGTGGCCGTGGTGAAGCAGTAACAGGAAGTTGTTCTTATTGTCGACGATGCTTTCAAACTGAAAATTAGACAGGATTTACAGGATATACAGGATATAAAATTTAAGGCAGTAAAAAACCTGTCAATCCTGTCCATAGACTATAAAGGGGAAAAATTATTCAGAAGCGGCTGACTTTGGAACCGGTGTGTCACAGTGCTATTTTGTCGGCGCACCGAAAGAAGCTGGATATCCGGTTCCATCGGTGGCATTTTTACCCGCGCTGAAGGCCATCTTATAGGCATTTGAGGAAGACTTCACGGTGACTATCAAATTGGTTCCATCCTCACTCAGTGTATAATCGGAACCAACAGATTCCTTGGCCCAGGCGGCCAAATTCTGGTTGTTTTCAGCGCTGGAATTGTCCAAGAGGTATTTGGCATAGTATTGGTTCGCCCGAGAGATAAGCTCGGCCCTGACACTTTCCACTGCTTTCTGTTCAGCTTCCTTATGAAGATCGATGAATTTGGGGACCGCAACGGCTGCAAGAATGCCCACCAGAATCAAAACCGCGATAATTTCAATCAAGGTGAATCCGTCCTGCCGGATTAAAAGAGAGGATCGTTTCATTTTTTTCTAACTTGCTGAATATTTGTAATAATTTTTTACATTCCATACAACAACTACGGGCCCAAATCAACATTTTTTATAACGATTGACACGGAACCCGTATTTGCCTTAAGACAGCAAATAGCCGTTTCTTATCATAATTGCCGCTTTACCCGGGGGAATCCGGATGCACGAGAAGAACTGATCGGGGTTTGATCGCCGCAGTGGTGAAGATCGACGGACCACTTACGACCTGGATTATTTCCTCCGGGGAGGCAAGGAGCGGCGGCAGTATGTGGAACGGCGGTGGCGCAAGGAAAAGCGAAACGGGTGGGTTCGGATCAACAAGTGGAGCAGCGTGGACCTGCGCGCATGCAATCCGAAGCCATGAGCCGGCGGAGCCGGGGCGTGCAGCTGATAGCTGATAGGAACTGCAGACTGCGGATAAATTAGGCGCAGACCCACGCAGACACACACGGACAACGGCAAAAACAATAAATATATTCCCGCTTAGGCGCCGAAAAGGAAATGGGTGCTTATTTTTATGACTTGTAGTTGCCTGCGTGTGTCTGTGTGGGTTCGTGGCTCATTCGTAATAATTGAGTTTGTTGGGTTTATTGAGGTCGGGTTAAACGGCTCTTCTGCTCTTCCGATCTTCGGCAGTTCCTGACCTCTGCCTATCAGCTATGAGCCTTTGATGCATGGCTAACAGAAAAATCTAATTCCAAGGCGGAGCCATACAAATGAAAAGCCCGACAGTGCAGCTGGCCAAAACCCTGGCCTACGTACTGGGACGAAGACCGGACGAGTTCGGACTGGTGACGGATTCGGAAGGATTTGTCAAAATAAAGGACCTTCTCAAGGCATTCGGCGAAGAAAAGGACCTTCCCCACATTCGGCGGGGTCAATTGTATGAGATAATTGCGACGATTCCGGACGCCCCCTTTGAAATTGGGGAGAACCTTATCCGTGCAAAAGACAGGACGCATCTTGTCCGCCACCATCCCCCCGAAATACTCCCCAAACTTCTTTATGTATGCGTACGCCGGAAAGCTTATCCGGTAGTGCTTGAAAACGGTATCGTTCCGACGAGTTTCACCCAGGTGGTGCTCTCCTCGGATCCGGATATGGCCCGGCGGATCGGAAGCAGAAACGATATTTCCCCGGTCCTTCTCACGGTGTCCGTGCAGCAGGCCCGGGACACCGGGGTGCGCTTCCTGTCGGCCGGCGGCACCCTCTATCTTGCGGAAACGGTTCCCGCAGGCTGCTTTACCGGGCCGCCTCTAACAAAAGTACAGGAAGAAACCTCATCCCGGGAACCTAAAATAGTCCCAACCCCGTCGAAACAACCGGGGAGCTTTTTCCCGGATCCGGCCGCTATTTTTTCGGAGGAGGGTCATGGGCCCAAAGACCGAAGAGGAAGTCGGTCCGACTGGAAACGCGATCGAAAGCGGATGCAGCGGATGGAGAGGAAGAAGGGGCCTCGGTTCTAAGGCGTTCAGTTATCAGCGTTCGGCAGTGGGCGAACAGTTGGACCGGCCAATTGGGAACACCCCGAAAAAGCGGCATTTAAATTGCCCCGATATTTTTTTTGAGGGTATCAAAAATTCATTATTCGAGAGAATTAAAAAAAGCGTTTTTCCGAATTCATCAAAACGGTCATTTCAAAAAGCTGCAATGCACAAATTTCATTCCGGCAGCACCATCTGACGCGGCTTTCGACCCTCTTGACAATTGGGGGCAAGGGGGTATGTTAAGGGGCTGAAAAATAAGAAAGTGGCTTGAATGCGTCGAACTGCAAGTGCCTGGAGTATATAGAGTGCTCTGAGTGCGCTTGAGTGCCTTGAGTTCATAGAGTGCCTTGAGTTAAAGAGTCGTTTCACTCCGTCTCTTATGAAAAGGCAGAATACATCAACTCCAGGCACTCCAGTTCACTCAAGGGCACTCCAGGCACTCGTGGTTTACTTAAAATGAGATGTTCTATGATATCGACATGTGACGATTCAATAAGGGTGTTAATAGGGAGGAATACGTGATGCGCGTACTTGTGAGCGACAATCTGGGAGAAATCGGGGTCAAGATGTTTCAGGATGCCGAGGGTATCGACGTGGATGTGAAAACGGGACTGCCGCCGGAGGAACTGAAGAAGATTATCGGGGAGTATGACGCTCTGGTGATTCGAAGCGCCACAAAAGTGACCGAAGAACTGCTGGAAGCGGGGAAAAAACTGAAGGTTGTCGGCCGGGCGGGTATCGGCCTGGACAATGTGGACATTCCGGCCGCCACCAAACGCGGCGTGGTGGTGATGAACACCCCCGGGGGGAACGTGGTGACCACGGCGGAACATACCATTTCCATGATGCTGTCGTTGACCCGAAACATCCCCCAGGGGACGGCGACATTGAAAGCGGGTCTCTGGGAAAAGAAAAAACTCCAGGGCCGTGAAATTTTCAACAAGGTGCTCGGCATTATCGGGTATGGAAAGATCGGATCGATTGTGGCGGACCGGGCCCGGGGGCTCAAGATGCGGGTGGTGATCTACGATCCTTTTGTAACGGCCGAGCAGATCGAAAAGATCGGATTTGAAGCCGTTTCACTGGAGGAGCTTTACAAACAGGCCGATTATATCACCATCCATGTCCCCAAACTGAAAACCACGCTGGGAATGATCAACAAAGAAGCCTTCGATCAGATGAAAACCGGCGTGATGATCATGAACTGCGCCCGGGGAGGGATCATCAATGAGGCGGATTTGTATGACGCCATTACATCCGGAAAGGTGGCCGGTGCCGCCCTGGACGTGTTCGAGACCGAACCGCCGGCGGATAACCCGCTGCTGACGCTGGACCGGCTGGTGTGCACGCCCCACCTGGGCGCCTCCACACTGGAAGCCCAGACCAACGTGGCCGTGGCGGTGGCCGAACAGATCATCGACTATCTGAAAACCGGCACGATCCTCAACGCGGTCAACGCTCCGTCGGTAACCGGTGAGCTTCTTGAAAAGCTGCGTCCGTATCTGTACCTGGCTGAAAGGATCGGCAGCCTGCAAGCCCAGCTGGATGTCGGGGCCGTCCAGGAAGTGGCCATCGAGTACACGGGGGATTTTCACGGGCTGGATATGTCGCCGGTCACCATCGCCGTTTTAAAAGGGCTTTTGGCCCCTGTTGTCAGTGACGATGTGAATTTTGTAAATGCCCAGGTGCTGGCCAAAGACAGGGGGATCAAGGTGACCGAAGCCGCCCTGGCAGCGTCGGAGGATTATTCCAACCTGATCACCGTGAAAGTGGTGACGGCGGATGGTGAAAGTTCCGTTTCCGGCACGATTTTCGGGAAAAAAGATGCCCGGATCGTCGTTATCAACAATTTTCGCCTCGAAATGATCCCCGAAGGGCATCTGGCACTGATCCAAAACGTGGATATTCCGGGGGCCATCGGTGAGATCGGGACCAAACTCGGGCAGTTCGGCATCAACATCAGCCGGATGCATGTGGGCCAGGAAGAAGACGGGCAGAGAAATATCATTTTTCTCCAACTCGACACCGCGCTCACCGAAGAAGTGGTGCTGGAATTGGGCAAATTGAAAACCGTCAAACGTGTCACACCACTGGAGTTTTGACAGGGAGGAAGCCATGACGGATAAGGAAAAGGAATTTGTTCTCAAGGACAAGGATGCCGGCCCGGCATCGGCCTCGGCATCCGGTAAGGAAGGGGCTCCGCTTCCGGCGATTGATTTTTCGACATTTATCATGTCGCTGAACGCCTCGGCGCTGGTCCACCTCGGGGTTATTGATGACCCCACCACAGGCCAGCGGGTGAAAAGCCTTCCCCTGGGCAAGCAGACCGTGGATATGCTGCGGATGCTGCAGGAAAAAACCAGGGGAAATCTCACCGAGGAGGAGGACAAGCTTCTCCAGGGGATTCTGTATGACCTGAAGATCGCTTATGTCCGTCAAAAGGGATAATTCCCTGACATGAGGCTTCTTGCCCCCGCAAAAATAAACCTTTTCCTTTTTGTCACAGGTAAGCGGCCGGACGGGTACCATTTGCTTCGAAGCCTCATGTGCCCCATCGGCCTCTATGACGAAATCACGCTGACGGTAGGCAAAAAAGAAATCACCTGCCATTGCAACCATCCGGACGTACCGTCGGGCCCCGGCAATCTGGCACACCGGGCGGCGGCCGCCTTCCTGGAGCGTATCTTCGGGACCGGGACCGAGGATGGGGTGGCTATTTCCATCGACAAACAAATCCCGGTGGGGGCGGGACTCGGCGGCGGCAGCAGCAATGCGGCGACGGTTCTGCTCGGGCTCAACCGGCACTTTGGAAGTCCCCTGTCACGGGAACAGTTGTTGTCCATGGGCGCATCCCTCGGGGCGGATGTGCCCTTTTTCATTTTCAGCAATCCCGCTATAGCGGGAGGCATCGGAGACATTCTCGAACCGGCCCCGCCGATCCGTCCTTTCCGGGTGGTATTGATCTATCCGGAGGTGGCCGTTTCCACTGCCGAGGTTTATAAAAAGCTGAATTTTGGATTGACAAACCATGAAAAAGAAAATAAAAAAATCCTTTTTGATGGAGACGTGTTTGACCCGGCAGTGCATCTGCACAACGATCTGGAAGCTGTCGCTGCAACCCTCTGCCCGGAAATCAAGTCGGCCAGGGAGGCTCTCGCCTCCGTCGGAGCCGACGGGGTACTGACATCCGGAAGCGGTTCGTCGGTGTTCGGCGTTTTTTTTGATGCCGGACGGGCGGAAACGGCGGCCGGGACACTTTCACAGCGGTTTAAAAACTGGCGGGTGTTTTCGGTGGAGGCGCTGGTTTGATGATCGGCCGTTGAAAGAAAAATATAGGTCCAATAGGTCGTATAGGACTTATTGACAAGCTTTTTAATAGGGGCGTCGTCAAGCGGCAAGACACAGGATTTTGGTTCCTGCATTCGGAGGTTCGAATCCTCCCGCCCCTGCCAAATTAACAAGAGGTTTCGCGAAGAAGCCTTGTGGATCAATCGCTTAACTGGTTGCTGGCGGCCAATGACCGACAGCCCCATTCGGATTTTTTCCGGGTGGATATATGATAAAAGGAAGGGCTGATGAACGACCCGATTATTTTCTCCGGTAACTCCAATCCCCTGCTCGCGGAAAGCATTTGCAAATACCTCAATATGCCCCTTGGTAAAGCCAAGGTGAAACGCTTCAGTGACGGAGAAATTCAGATCGAAATCGACGAAAACGTTCGATCCAGAGATGTATTCGTGATTCAATCCACCTGCGCCCCGGTGAATGACAACCTGATGGAACTCCTGCTGATGATCGATGCCATGAAACGCTCGTCGGCCAGACGAACCACCGCCGTTATCCCCTATTATGGGTATGCCCGCCAGGACAAAAAGGTGGCTCCCCGGGTGCCCATCAGCGCCAAACTCGTTGCCGATCTTCTTATCCGGGCCGGGGCCAACCGGATTATCACCATGGATCTTCATGCCGGGCAGATTCAAGGGTTCTTCGATATTCCGGTGGACAACCTGTTTGCCGCACCGGTGATCCTGAAGCGGATCAAACAGCAGTTCAGTGAAAATCTGGTCATTGTCTCCCCGGATGCAGGCGGGGTCGAACGGGCCCGCGCCTTTGCCAAACGCCTGGATGCCGGCCTCGTTATCGTGGATAAACGGCGGGATGCACCGAATAAGGCAAAAGCCATGACCGTCATCGGGAATGTGGAAGGGAAATCCGCCGTGATCCTGGACGACATGGTAGACACGGCCGGAACGCTGACGGAAGCCGCCGCGGCCCTGACGGGCAGGGGGGCAAAGGAAGTGTTTGCCTGCTGCACGCATCCGGTGCTTTCCGGACCGGCGGTGGAACGCATCCGCAATTCAGATATCAAAAACCTGATGGTGACCGATACGATTCCACTGAACGGCAATGCGGAAGCGCTTGATAAGGTGACGGTGCTTTCCACGGCCGGGCTTTTCGCGGAGGCCATTATCAGAAGTCATCGGGGTGATTCGGTTACCTCGCTCTTCGTATAGCAAATTAACAGTTCAGGGAGGGAATTTCTTTGAAATTTATAGATCTTAACGCAGATAAAAGAACGGAAAAAGGTAACAGCCCGGCCCGCCAGCTGCGGCAGCAGGGAAGGGTGCCCGCCGTGATCTACGGACCCGGCAAGACATCGGACATGCTTTCGGTGAACGCGCGGGAACTGGAAAAAATTCTGAAGCACAGCCGGACGACCCAGGTGCTGCTCAACCTCAAAATCTCCAACGAGACCCGGCCCGCCATGCTCAAGGAACTGCAGATGGACCCGGTGAGCCATGAAATGCTGCATGTGGATTTCTATGAGATCGATCCTAACCGCAAGATCCGCATGCATGTCCCGGTGGTGCCCAAAGGGAAAGCCGCAGGTGTTGAAATGGGCGGGATGCTGCAGGTAATCCGGCGGGACCTTGAAGTGCTGTGCCTGCCGGGCGAGATCCCGGAGAGCATCGAAGTCGACGTGACGGCGCTTGAAATCGGCGGTTCCATCCATGTCAAGGATATTGCCCTCCAAGGCGATCTGGAGATTTCCGCGGACGTAAATTTTACGGTAATTACGTGCCTTGGCAAGAAAGTGGAAGAGGCTGAAGAGGGGGCCGAGGAGGAGGCTGAGGAAGCCGCCACCGAGGCTGATGGTGAATAACAACTGTTATTGCGCCCCTTCTTCGGATACGCCATGGGGATTACGTGATGGATACCACGAAGCGGCATCTGGTGGTGGGACTCGGGAATCCGGGGGCGGAATACGGCAGCACCCGTCATAACGTCGGATTTATGGCGGTGGATCATATCGCCGACGAGTTTTCGATTTCTTTGTCAAAGAAGAAGTTCAACCTCATATACGGGCAGGGGCAGATCCAGGAGGTCCCCGTCGTCCTCGCAAAGCCCCAGGCCTACATGAACCGAAGCGGGTTGCCGACCCGGCAGCTCGCGGATTACTTTCGGATATTCAGCAAGGATATATTGGTCATCCATGACGATATCGACCTTGCTTTTCAAAGAATTAAAATAAAAACGAAAGGAGGCGATGGCGGACACAAAGGGGTAAGATCCATAATGGATGCTTTCGGCAGCGGAGATTTTGCGAGGCTTCGGATTGGAGTCGGGCGCGGAATCGATGCTTCCGGCGGCGAAAGGGGCGACGTGGTCGGCCATGTTCTGGGCCGTTTCAGTTTGGAAGAAAACCGGCTGCTGCCCGAGGTCATTACCCTTGCCCGAGACGCGGTGGTAACCATCCTCCGTGAGGGCGTTGTAATCGGGATGAACAGGTTCAACGGAAAGTGAATCGTAACTTTCAGCTAAGTACTGGATGGAGGAAATAATGGAAGCAGTTTCTAATTTACCATTGTATTGCACACTGATCGGAGTTGCGGGCGTGCTATTTGCGATTATCCTTGCCGGTATCGTCAAGGCAGCCCCCGCAGGAAATGAGAAGATGCAGGAGATCGCCGGTGCCATCAAAGAAGGCGCCATTGCGTATCTGAATCGCCAGCTGAAAAGCATGGGCATTGCCGGCATCATCATTTTTATTATCATCTTTGTAACCCTCGGACCCAAAACCGCTATCGGTTTTCTGGTGGGTGCCGTGGCATCGTTTATGGCCGGGTACATCGGCATGCGGGTATCTGTGCTTGCCAACGTGAGAACGGCCGAAGCCGCAAAAAAAGGCCTTTCTGCAGGGCTCTCACTGGCCTTCAAGGGCGGCTCCGTGACCGGTATGATCGTTGCCGGCCTCGCGCTGACCGTTACCGCCGGCTACTATACCCTGTTAACCAGAGCCATGGGGGTTGAACCCAGACATGCCGTTATCGCCCTGGTGGCCCTGGGATTCGGCGGCAGCCTGATTTCCATTTTTGCCCGGCTCGGCGGCGGTATCTTCACCAAGGGCGCCGACGTGGGCGCCGACCTGGTGGGTAAGGTCGAAGCGGGGATTCCCGAAGACGATCCCCGGAACCCCGCAGTTATCGCCGACAACGTGGGCGACAACGTGGGTGACTGCGCCGGTATGGCCGCAGACCTTTTCGAGACCTATGCGGTAACCGCCGTGGCCGCCATGCTGATCGGGAACCTGCTGTTCCAGGATCAGATCATCGCCACCATTTTCCCGCTGGTGTTGGGCGCCGTGTCCATCGTGGCTTCCATGATCGCCGTATTTTTTGTCCGTCTGGGCAAAAGCGAGTACATCATGGGCGCGCTGTACAAGGGTATGTTCGGCTCCGCCATTCTGGCCGCCATTGCATTCTTTTTCGTCACCAATAAAATGATATCAGGGGGACTCGCCATTTCAGCTGACAAGGTGATCTCTCCCATGTCTATCTACTACTGCACCCTGGTGGGGTTGATCCTGACGGTTTTGATCGTGATCATCACCGAATTTTACACCGGCATTTACTCTCCGGTGAAATCGGTGGCTGAAGCCTCCACTACGGGTCACGGCACCAACATCATTGCAGGGCTTGCGGTCAGCATGCAGTCCACCGCCGCCCCGGTGATCGCCATTTGTATCGCGATTTTTGTGGCGTACCACATGGCCGGCCTTTACGGCATCGCCATGGCCGCCATGTCCATGCTGTCCATGACCGGTATGGTTATCGCCATTGACGCCTATGGCCCCATCACCGACAATGCCGGCGGTATTGCGGAAATGGCCGAGATGGACGAGAGCGTCCGTGCCGTGACCGATCCCCTGGATGCGGTCGGCAACACCACCAAGGCCGTCACCAAGGGCTACGCCATCGGTTCCGCCGGTCTTGCCGCTCTGGTGCTTTTCGCCGCCTATGTACAGGAATTCCTGATGCATGGTGCCGAGAAGGCCATCAAGTTCGATCTGTCCGACGTGAACGTCATCATCGGGCTCTTCATCGGCGGTCTGCTGCCGTATCTCTTTGCCTCCATCGCCATGAAGGCGGTCGGCAAGGCCGGTGGTGCGGTTGTTGATGAAGTGCGGCGTCAGTTCCGCGAAATTCCGGGCATTATGGAAGGCACTGGGAAACCCAACTACGGTGCCTGCGTGGACATCGTCACCAAGTTCGCCCTTAAAGAAATGATGATTCCTGCGCTTCTGCCGGTGGTGGCCCCCATCGTGGTCGGCCTTCTGCTGGGCAAAGTCGCTCTGGGCGGGCTGCTGATCGGCTCCATCATCACCGGTGTTTTCGTGGCCATTTCCATGACCACGGGTGGTGCTGCCTGGGACAACGCCAAGAAATATATCGAGGATGGTCACCTGGGCGGCAAGGGCTCCGATGCCCATAAAGCCGCTGTCACGGGCGACACCGTAGGCGACCCGTACAAAGATACGGCAGGCCCCGCGGTCAACCCGATGATCAAGATCCTCAACGTGGTTGCCCTGTTGCTGGTTCCGCTGCTGATGAAACTTGGCTAAGCTCTAAGCTTTGCCACTTAGCGGAAACCCGCTTATTTAAAGGATTGACGCGCAGTCCCGGCGTCAATCCTTTTTTTATTGATTGATTGCGGGATCGGTGGTATATTGAAAGCCTAATTTAATGGTCGAATTAAGGTTTTTTAGGTGTAAGGATGAAAGACAAAGCAATGAAACAGGTAGATACCCCCACAGGAAAGTCCCGTGCGTTTGCAGTGGGTGATCTGGCGGTGTATCCCGCCCACGGTGTCGGCAGGATTAATGCCATAGAGAGCAAAGTGATCAACGGCGAAAAACATGATTTTTACATTATGAAAATCATTGAAAACGGCATGGTCATCATGATTCCCACATGGAATGTGGACTCTGTTGGGCTTCGGGAAGTCATCGCTGAAAAAGATATTCCCGAGGTATACGGCATCATGAAAGAAAACCGGGACATGCCGGTGGACAACCAGACATGGAACCGGCGGTACCGGGAGTACATGGAAAAGATCAAAACCGGGAACCTCCATGACGTTGCCGAAGTGTTCCGGGACCTTTACCTGCTCAAATTGAACAAGGACCTTTCCTTCGGCGAACGCAAACTTTATGATACCGCCCAGGGGCTTCTGGTGCGCGAACTTTCCACAGCCAAAAAAACCGATGAACACACGATCATCGGTGAGATCGAATCACTGTTTCAGGCGGACGCTGCCCAATGATGCATCAATGATCACATGGCACCTGAAGATCCGGCAATTGATGTAAACGTCGGCCACGCGGATGCGGGCCGGCGTTTTGATTTGTTCCTTTCAGACGTTTTGAAGGACTGCTCCAGAAGCCGGGCCGCGGAACTTATTCGAAGCGGCCTTTTCACCGTCGATGGAAGCCTCAAAAAACCCGGCTACCGCCTCGGGACCGGCGACCATGTCATCGGTCGCCTGCCCGATCCCGTTCCGACGGACGTCCTGCCGGAGAAGATCCCCCTTCATATCCTGTACGAGGATTCCCACATTCTGGTTCTGAACAAACACCCCGGCATGGTGGTTCATCCGGCGCCGGGACATGCTACGGGCACGCTCGTAAATGCGCTCCTTTCCCACTGCCTGGACCTTTCCGGCATCGGCGGCGAGATTCGGCCGGGCATCGTTCACCGGCTCGACAAGGAGACCTCCGGCACCCTGGTGGTGGCGAAAAACGAACCGGCCCTCAACCACCTGGCCGCGCAGTTCAAGCATCGCACGATCCAAAAAACCTACCTGGCCCTGGTTTGGGGTGAGGTAAAGGAAAGCAGCGGCGAGATTACACTTCCCATCGGCCGGCACCAGGTGCACCGCAAAAAAATGTCGGTTCAAAGCCGGCGGGCAAGAACGGCCCATACCGAGTGGCGGGTTCGGGAGCGATATGCCGGGGCCGCCCTCCTGGAAGTGAGCCTGAAAACCGGCCGGACACACCAGATCCGGGTTCACTGTGCCGCCATCGGTCATCCCATTTTAGGTGATGCGGTCTATGGCGGGCGGCGGCAAAAATCCGGTACTTTGCTGGACAATAAAGGCAACGCCCTGCCCATTCCGGATCGGCAGATGCTTCATGCCTTGCGCCTGGAGCTGGTTCATCCGGTGACGGGAGTCGAGATGGCTTTTGAAAGCCCGGTTCCGGAGGATATGGCGCAAGTGATTGAAAGGCTAAGGGCATATCACCACGAAGAACACGAAGAGCACGAAGAAAAAAAATAAACAATCCTCAAATCTTTTCTTCGTGCTCTTCGTGTCCTTCGTGGTAAATTTATTGGTGCAATAACAGCACGTAACGCCTCAATAAGAGACATGATCCGGCGGCGGGCGCTTGATTTTAATGCCCGCGATCTTATGTTGATGGCATAACCAACCCGAAGGAGGTGTCAATATGGAAACTATGCACTGCGATGTCGTTGTCCTCGGGTCCGGTCCGGCGGGGATTCAGGCGGCCATTCACGCGGCCCGGAGGAAAGTCTCGGTTCTGGTGCTGGGAAAAGAGGACCAGAGCAGCATGTACCATCATCATATCGAAAACTACGCATTTCTGTTCAAATCCACAGGTGATGAAATGCTGAAAGTGGGGATGCAGCAGGCGAAGGATTTCGGTGCCGAATTTTTAAAAGAAGATATCCTGAAGATCACTCCGGATGAATCGGGTTTCGAATTTGCCACCGAAAGCGGGCGCCGTATCCTCGGTCGGGCGTTTATCATCGCCACGGGAACCAGCCGGAACAAACTCGGGGTACCGGGTGAAAAGGAATTTCTCGGAAAAGGTGTCAGTTACTGCGTCGATTGCGACGGCAATTTTTACAGGGGGGAAGATGTGGCCGTGGTCGGTGGCCATAGCGCGGCGGTGGACGGTGCATTGACACTGACTGAAATCGCCGGCCGGGTGCACTTGGTCTGCGACTCTCTCCAGGTGCCGGATGCGTTGGCCCGGAGGCTCCACGACAGCAAGGTTCAAGTGCATAAGGATGTCACTGTCAAAGAAATCGCCGGAAAAGACCAGGTGACCGGACTGGTGCTTTCGGACGGGGCTGAAATTTCTCTAACAGGGGTTTTTGTGGAACTGGGCGCCAAGGGCCTTCTGGAGCTTGCAGGCTCCCTCGGCGTTCGGCTCGACGACGAGATGAAATATATTCAGACCGATAAAAAGCAAGCCACGAATATCCCAGGCATATTTGCGGCCGGGGATATCTGCGGCCCTCCCTGGCAGCTTGCCAAGGCGGTGGGGGAGGGGTGCGTCGCGGGCATCGAAGCAGCGACGTATGCAAAGCGGAACCGGTCGATGCCGGCGGAAAAATAGCGGATCGATCTCGAAGCCGCAAAAAGAAGGTATCACCACGAAGAGCACGAAGAACACGAAGAGAAGACTTAATCTTATGTTTTTAATTGTATTCTTCGTGCCCTTCGTGGTCTTCGTGGTAATATGGGTGGTTTTTCAAAAAAATGAAACGTCGGGTGAATTGTGAAACGTGTCGTCATTATCGGCGGTGGGTTTGTGGGCATCAATGCCGCCAAGGTCCTTGAGAATAAAGACGGTGTCGAGGTGACACTGATCGACCGGAACAATTACCATCTGTTTCAACCGTTGCTGTATCAGGTGGCCACGGCGGCCCTTAGTCCTGCGGAAATCGCCGTTCCCATTCGGAGCATGTTTTCAAAGTGTCGTAACATCCGGGTGATTCAGGATGAGGTGCAGAATATTCGCTTTGAAGACCACGTTGTGGATACCGTCCGAGACCGGTTTTCTTACGATTATCTGGTGCTGGGGTGTGGCGCGAGAACCACATATTACGGCAACGATCAGTGGGAAGAGCATGCCCTCGGCCTCAAAACCATCGAGCAGGCGCTTGAAATCCGCCGAAAATTGCTGACGGCATTCGAAAGGGCGGAAACCCTGGACGATGCGGACGGAAAATCAAAATTTCTTACCTTCGTCATCGTCGGCGGCGGGTCCACCGGTGTTGAACTGGCGGGCGCCATCGCGGAACTCCGTCGTTTCACCCTGGCCCGGGATTTCAGGAATATCGATCCGAAACAGGCACGGATTATCCTTGTCGAAGCAGGCAATCGAATCCTTCCGGGTTTCTCGGAGAAATTATCCGCCGTCGCCACCCGGGATCTGCAATCGTTGGGGGTGGATGTTCGCACCCACTTGAAAATTACGAATATCGATGAGGGGGGTGTCTATATCGGAGAGACTCGTATCGAGGCGGCCACCGTTATCTGGTCGGCCGGTATTCGGGAACCGGCTGTTAGCGAACAGCTCAGGTTGTTTTCAGGCGGGACCCGATCCGTCACCATCACGCCCGACCTGAGCCTGGCGCATCATCCGGAAATATTTGTGGGGGGCGACCAGGCAAGTTTTTTGGGGCACGAAGGTGATCGCTTCCCCGCCGTGGCTCCCGTGGCGCTTCAGCAGGGCCGGTTTATCGCCGAGACCATCCTCAGAGACATGAAAGGGGAAAAACGAAGTCCGTTTCACTATCTGGACAAAGGCCAACTGGCCACTATCGGAAGAAGGAAAGCGATCCTACAGGTGGGACGTCTTCAGATGAGCGGCCAATTGGCCTGGCTTGCCTGGCTATTTGTTCATATTTATTACCTGATCGGTTTCAAGAACAAGCTCTTCGTATTTCTCAGCTGGATGTTTGCCTATTTCTCCTTCCGTAAAAGCGACCGTCTGATCGTGAACCGGTACTAAACTGCCGGAGGGAAGATGGAAGACCGCTTCGCTCGGAAGATGCAAGAAAGAGGCAAGTGCCCGAAGTCGCGTCCCTCGTCCTTCGTCCCTCTTCCCTCGTCTTTTACCCTACCCCTCAATTTCGCATTGCCGGTTCAGGTTCACCCGAATAAAATACCACGCCAGATAAAAAAGGGGGACCGCCAGCAGAAACCCGAACAGGGGCAGCACGGTAAACCCCGAAATAACGGCACCCATCCCGAACAGAATAAAAATGAGGCCGATTGCTATCTTGGATAAGCTCTGAAAAAAACAGTTAAAATTCGCCATTATCCACCTCCTTGATATCGTTCGTCGGCTCGTGTTGTCAAAGAGCCGTTCTTGCCTTCGGTTTGAACAATAACATAATCATCGGGGGGGATTGTGCAATCAGGAGGGATTTTGAGTGCTCTTTCCTTTCAGGAGATGCGTCGCGCTGCCGGTGAAAAGTTCGGCGGCTTCAGCTTCGGTCTCCGAGAGGGTAGGGTGCGGATGGATGCTCAGGGCCAGGTCTTCGGCGAGCGCTCCCATTTCCACTGCCAGGACGCCCTCGGCAATGAGGGCTTCGGCATTCCGGCCCACGATGCCCATGCCGAGGATGCGCCCGGAGCCAGGTTCCAGGATCAATTTGGTGAGCCCGTCCGGGGCGTCCATGGTGACGGCCCGACCCGAGGCTTTCCAGGGGAATTTCTCCACTCGGACATTCTTCCCGGTCGCTTTGGCCGCGGATTCGGTCAGTCCACACCAGGCTACCTGAGGATCCGTATAGACCACGGCCGGGATGGCCCGGGCATCGAAGGCCGAGGGTTGTCCGGCGATGACTTCCGCCGCTACCCGGCCTTCCCGTGTGGCCTTGTGGGCCAGCGTCATTCCGCCGACGGCGTCTCCCACGGCGAAAATATGCGGGTCGTTAGTTCGCTGCCGTTCATTCACTCGGACAAATCCGCGATCATCCAAAGTTACCCGGGTTGTTTCGAGGCCAAGATTCTTGGTTCGGGGCGTCCGTCCCACCGCCACCAGGGTCCGGTCGAACGAGAACGCTTGGTCCCCGTCGGGCGTTTTGATCTTGGCGGAGACGCCCCCTTCCGTTTCCCCAATTTCCGTAATGCTCGATTCGAACAGAATTCGGCCGAAGGATGTTTGGAGCCGCCGGAGCAGCGGGGCGACAAGATCCCGGTCCACGCCGGGAAGTATCCCTCCGCTCTGCTCCACCAGGGTGACGTCTGCGCCCAGGGCGGCATAGACCATGCCCAACTCCAGGCCCACGTATCCGCCACCCACTACCAGGAGAGACCCCGGTACCTCCAGAAGGTTGAGGGCGCCGGTGGAATCCATGATTCGGCTCTCGGGCCGAAAAGCCTTGCCAGGCAGGGGCCGTGTTTCGGAACCCGTGGCCAGTATGGCATGCTTGAAGCGGATATGGCCGACATCGGCATCGAAGACCCGCGCGCTTTGGGATCCTTCAAACACCGCCCGGCCCCGGATGAGTTGAATACCCCGCTTATTACACAGATATTTAAGCCCGTCGGCCAGCCCGCCGGTCACCTTGTTTTTCCACGCTCGAAGCGTTTCTATATCAATCTTCGGAGGATCGACGGCAATCCCCATATGGGCCGCTTCACGGAGGTCGTGGAGGAGTTCGGAGACGTGCAGCAGCGATTTGGAGGGGATGCTGCCCCGGAACAGGCACTCTCCCCCCAACGAACCGGTCCGGTCCACCAGAGTTACTTCCAGTCCCAGGTCCGCCGCCCTAAACGCGGCCCCATACCCCCCCGGCCCGCCACCGATGACGAGCAGTTCCGTTTCCTGTGTAAGTTCACCCATGACCATGATGAAACTCCTTTTTAAAAGTGGCTGAAGTGCAAAACTAAAAATGCCTAAAGTGCCTTGAGTGCTCTGGAGTGCCTTGAGTTATGGAGTCGTTTCACTCCAACATTTAATATAAACGCTAAGGAATGCCACTTCTATCCATCGCATACCGCCCATAGCCTTCGCCCGACTTAAATCGGAAGAATACCTCAACTCAAGGCACTCAAGCGCACTCAAGGCATTCAAGTCACTCGCCCTTTCTAGGTCATCGTCATAAAAAGCTCCTCCGGATCTTCCAGCGCGTCGATAATCACCCTCATGAACCGAACCGCGTCGGCGCCGTCAACCACCCGGTGGTCGAAACACAGGACCATGGGCAGCATGAGGCGGGCGACGATTTCATGCTTGCCGGCGTCACTGGTTTTTACCACGGGCTGCATCCGGGCTTTCCCCATGCCGAGGATGGCCACCTCGGGATAGTTGATAATGGGAGCGAAATGACCACCGCCGCCCCGGCCGCCCACGTTGGTGATGGTAAAGGTCCCGCCTTGGAGTTCTTCCACCTTGGTCTTGCGCTCACGAGTCCGGCCCACCAGATCGGCGAGTTCCACCGCGATTTCCGTAATACTTTTCCGGTCCACGTCCCGGAGCACGGGGACAATCAGCCCGTCATCGGTGTCCACCGCCACGCCGATGTGAAAGTAGCGTTTGACGATGATTTCACCGGCCGCCGAGTCCATGGACGCATTGAAATGCGGGTAGGTCTTCAGCGCAGTTGCGGCGGCCTTGAGGGCGAAGGTGATCAGGGTCAGCTTTCCTCCCTTTTTCTCGATCTGTGTCTTATGCTTCTCCCGGAAGGCCTCCAGGTCCGTGATGTCCACCCAGTCCTGGTTCGTCACATGAGGGATCTGGGACCAGGCCAGGGACATCTGCCGGGCCGTGGCCCGCCGGATGGAGCGGACCGGCACCCGGTTCACGGCGCCCCATTTCGAAAAGTCGGGAAGCGGGGGAACATCGATGGATATGGGCCGGGGGACTTCTTCAGGTTCCGGGGCCGGAGCTTCAGCCATTTTTTTCTCTTCGGGCGCTTCGGCGGCCGCCCGGACGTCTTCCGCGGTCACCAGACCTTCCGGGCCGCTTCCCGACACTTTGTAGAGATCCACCCCCAGTTCCCGAGCCAGTCGCCGGGTGGCGGGGGAGGCGGGAACGGGGCTCTTTGCGGAAACTCTTTTCTCCGGGGCGGGTTTCGGCGGAGGAGGCGCTGCCTTTTCTTCTTCTTTCCGACCGGCATCCTCTCCCTTTTCCGGCGAGAAAACAATCATCACCTCACCCACCTTGATCGTCTGCCCGGGCTTTACGTGGATTTCCGCCACCACCCCGGTTATGGGCGAAGGAATCTCCACCGCAGCCTTGTCGGTTTCCACCGTCAGAATGACATCGCCCTCCGCCACCGAGTCCCCCACTGAAACGGAAACGGAGAGAACTTCTCCTTCGTGAATTCCTTCTCCAAGGTCCGGCAGTTTGAATTCCATGGCCATCAGGAAGTCTCCTTTCCAAAAGCAAATCGCAAGAGGTTTATCGGAAAAGCGTTCAAATCTTTTCCAGAAGCTTCCGGCTCTCCCGGACAATCCGTTCGACGCTGGGGATATAGTCGTTTTCCCTGGCAAACAGCGGAATCACCACATCATAGCCGGTGACCCGGGCCACCGGTGCTTCTAGATAGTAGAAAGCTTTTTCGGCAATTCGGGCGGCGATTTCCGCGCCGGGGCCGTAGCTTAAGGGCGCCTCGTGGATCACTACGGCGTGGCCGGTGCGCTTCACGGAGTCTACGAATAGCGTGTCATCCAGGGGCGACAGTGTCAAGAGATCGATGACATCGGCCTCGATGCCGGATTCTTCCTTCAGACGCTCTGCGGCCTCCAGGGCACGCCGGAGCATGGCGCCGTAGGCGATCAGGGTGAGATCATCCCCTTCCCGGATCCGCCGGGATTTCCCGATGGGAAAGGTTTCTTCCTCCTCCGGGACTTCCTCCCGGAAGGCGCGGTACAGGGCCTTGGATTCGTAGAAAATAACCGGATCCGGATCTCGGATGGCGCTCACCAGAAGCGCCCGGGCATTGCGGGGGCTCGAAGGAATCACCATCTTGACCCCCGGCATGTGCGACCAGTACACCTCCCGGCTTTCGGAGTGGTGCTCCAGTGCCCGGACACCGCCGCCGTAAGGCGTTCTCAGAACCATCGGAACATGGTACCGCCCCTGGGATCGCATGCGGTATCGGGCCGCGTGGTTCTCGATCTGATGAAAATTATGGTAGCTGAAGCCCGAAAACTGGATTTCGCAGACAGGCTTGAGGCCGGCCACGGCCATGCCGACGGCCATCCCCACGATGCCTGATTCGGCCAAGGGGGTATCCCGGGAGCGATCTTCCCCGAAGGCTTCCGCCAGTCCGTCAGTGACCCGGAAGACCCCGCCGTCTTTTCCCACATCCTCCCCCAGCACGATCACCGAATCGTCCTGTTCCATCTCCTGGCGAAGGGCCAGATTCAACGCCTGGACCATGTTGAGTTTAGCCATGCTGCGCCTCCTTTCCCCCGACGGAAAGCAGTGTTTTCAGATACCTTTTCTGCTCCTCCAGGTGCGGCGGCGTCGTCGCGTAAGCGTGATCAAACATGGTGAGCGGCGCCCCGAGGGCTTTCATCCGCTCTTCGGCCCGGTCCACCGCCTGCTGGATTTCGTCCTTGATCGAGGCCTCTAGGGTTTTAACGTCCTCTTCCGAAAAAATTCCCTTGTCCATGAGATAGGTCTGAAACCTGGGAATGGGGTCCCGCTTTCGCCAGACTTCCACCTCCTCATCGCTCCGGTAGCGTTTCGGGTCGTCGGCGGTGGTATGCATCTGAAGCCGGTAGGTGACGCATTCGATCAGGGTGGGTCCGCCGCCGTCCCGGGCGCGCTGGACGGCCTCCCGGGCCGCACTGTAAACGGCGAGAATGTCGTTTCCGTCCACCTGGATCCCGGGAATTCCGTAGGCCGCCGCCTTCTGGGCGAGCGTCCGGCTCCGGGTCTGCCGGGCCAGGGGCACGGAGATGGCCCAGTGGTTGTTCTGGCAGACAAAGACCACGGGCACCTGGAACACCCCGGCGAAATTCAGCGCCTCGTGAAAATCACCCTCGGATGTGGCCCCGTCCCCGAAAAAGGTCATGGCCACCCGGGGCATCTTCCGGTACTTCAGGGCCCATGCGATCCCGACGGCATGAAGCGTCTGGGAGGCCACGGGCACCGATACGGGGAGGTTGTTGAACTTCGCGTCGGCATCGTCGCCCTCGCTGAACCCGTTGTTATGGATGATAATGCTTTCCATGCTTTTCCCGCGCCAGACCTCCGCCACCGTTTCCCGGAAGGAGGGGGCCATCCAGTCTTCGGGCTGAAGGGCCGCCACGGCTCCGAGTTGGGCGGCTTCTTGGCCGGTGGTGGGGGGAAAGGTCCCGATCCGGCCTTGCCGCTGCAGACTCAGGAGCCGCTCATCAAACCGGCGACCCAGGAGCATGGCCCGGAAAAGTGCTTTCAGAAAGTCATCGGATATCTCCGGCTCCAGTTCTTTATCCAGATTCCCGGCCTCATCGAGTACGGAAAGCTTCTCCAACTTTGTCTCTAATTCAATCAAAGTTCTCGGCACGGGCACCTCCTTCTAAGGTGTTAAAACAATTTTACCGAAATGCTCCCCCTCCTCCAGCCGCTCGTAAGCTTTCACGCCTTCGCTGAGGGGCAGGATGGAATCGATGACGGGTTTGAGGCGGCCGGACCACAGGAGGGACGTGACATCCCGGAAATCCTGGTGGCTGCCCATGGTGCTTCCGATCAGGCTGATCTGTTTGTGGAAAAGATACCGAAGATCCAGGTTCACTTCGGGCCCGCTGGTATTTCCCACGATGACGATCCGCCCGCCCCGGGACACCGCCCGGAGGCTGGTTTGGAGGGTCGCAGCCCCCACATTGTCCACGACGACGTTCACACCGTTTCCCCCGGTCAGGGAATAGAGGGCCTTCCCCCAGTCCTCCCTGGATCGATCGATCACCAAGTCCGCTCCCAGTTGTTTCGCCGCTTCGACTTTTCGCGCATCGCCGGCCACCACGTAGACCTTTGCCCCAGCCAATTGGGCAATCTGGACGGCCATGGTATTTACGCCGCCGCCGGCCCCCACGACGAGAACCGATTCGCCGGCCCGCAGCCGGGCCTGGTGAATCAGCATCCGCCAGGCAGTGAGACCCGTCAGGAGAGGGGCCGCGGCCTCCGGAAAGTCGATCCCATCGGGAAGTTGCAGCAGATTTCGGGCAGGTACCACGACATATTCGGCGGCCCCTCCGCGGAGCTGTTCCCCGAGGATATGGTATCCCGGGCTCACCGAGTCGAGGCCCCGTGCCGTAAACATGTCCGCCCGGGTGCTGATTCCCGGGTCCACCACCACCCGCTGTCCGACCTGAATATCATCGACTTCGCTTCCCAGCGCTGCGATAACTCCGGCCACATCCGCGCCACACCAGTGGGGCATGGGCAGTTCGAGCCCCGGCCAGCCGTTGCGAACCCAGATATCCAGGCGGTTCAGGGCGCAGGCGTGAACTCTTACCAGGGCCTCTCCCGGTCCGGCTTCCGGATCATTCACTTCACCGAAATGGTAGCGTTCCGGCCCGCCGTGCTGATTGAAATAAAGGGCTTTCATTGTCGGCATCCTCTCTCGTTCAAACTACGCCGCCTGGATGTGCAGGGCCCGCAAAAAGATCTGCGCAAACGCCTCAAAGGGGGTTTCGGTGGTATTCCCCGGGGTGCGCTTGGTGCCGCCCAGAAGCCCTTCGTTGAAAGCCCGGGACATTTCCACAAAAAGCTCAGCCACATCCGGGCTGAACCCCATACCTCCCACCAGAGCTTTCCGGGTGTCCTCGTAGGAGAACTGCATATATTTCAGGTCGGGATGGCCGATTTTTTCCCCGATAATCCGGGTGGCTTCCTTCAGGGACAGATTCCGTTGGCCCAACAGGTCCTTTATCGTGATTCCCGTGAAGTCTTTATTCAACAGACGCTCAACGGCAAAGTCGGCGATGTCCCGGGTGGCGATCATGGGAAATTCCATGTCTCCCCCAATGGCCGACCCGGTGATGTTGCTGTTGCGGATCAAATCAACAAAAGGCAACGTGTTTTCCATGAAATAGGTGGGCCGAAGGTGCAGTATATGGGTGTCCTCCAGCTTGTTCAGGCGCTCTTCCTGGTCGTGCAGGCCCTTGATCAGGCCCGTGCCGTCAGATAGATCCCCCCCTTGACTGCTCAGGTTTACCACATGTTTCACCCCTGCTTTTTTGATGGCCGTGGCGATGCTTTCGCCCACCTTATTCTGGTATGCACGAAAATCAGGTGCTCGGTAATTTGGGGGAATCATGGAAAAAACAGCCCTTGCCCCAGTAAAGGCCCGGATCAGCGAGGGGGTGTCCAAAAGATTGACGGCCATCACTTCGGCACCCTTCGCGGTCAACGCATCGAGCTTTTCCGCCCCCCTGGCGATACATCGGATTTTCCAACTCATGGACAATAATTTTTCGGCAATTTTACCACCGATATTTCCGGTGGCGCCGGTAATTACAATCATGGCGTGCTCCTTTCGTCACAAGTCCGGATGGTTCCCATCCGGAAGCGTTGGGCCGGTGGATTTGCCAGACCTGTTGAAAGGATAAGCCTGTGTTCGCCGCTTGGCAATGTCATTTGGCGTTAAGCTATTATAATATCCTGTAAATCCAGATGATTCTGTCTGAAACGCAGTTGCTTTAAAAACCGAAAGACGAATCAGACAGGATTTACAGGATTACCAGGATTTAAAAGAACACCAAAAAGCGGAACAACGAAAAAGCTCGCATCATTATAGATGGTTTTGTGCTAACGGCGATGAAGCATAATCCCCCGGCTGCGCCGGATCAGGTGTTAAGCTGAAGGCGCGGGTCCGAATCCCGGACCGGCATATTTCCGCAGGCTGGTTTCCACCTCCGTCGGGGTTTTTCCGAGAATCCAGGGGGACATGAACCCGCACAGGAACAGTTTCCACACCCCGTCCTCCTGGTAGAGATCGTTCTCTGTACAGGCGCCGTCACAGGCATCTTGGCCGATGATATCATATACCAGATCGTAGATTTTCTGTTTTTCTTCGTTCATGACAGACCTCCATTCGATTCTGTCGTTACGCCCCGCAAGCGGGCCGGTTATTTATACAATAATGCAGGTTGCGGGGTTTGGGAACGGCACTTTTGAAACTCAGAGGGGGGCAGCACTTAGTTTGTTTCAGGATGTCGGCTCTCGAAAAACATAACGGCACCGCTTTAAAATACCCTATGGAGTGTTTATTCTATATTACAAATATCTGTCCCAAGGGCGGCAGAGATGGACAATATGGAAAATTCAAATCCGGAAGATCTCCGGTGAGATATCAATACAGAGAGCGATGACGGTATTGCTTTTTGCCCCCACCTAATCGCCTTAAAAGGAGGTAGTGAAATGA
>JBECKW010000002.1:0-4762 GCA_040235505.1 Desulfobacterales bacterium | reverse complement strand
GCCCTGGACAGCCGGATAGGCCTCGTCGCATCTGGGGCAGACGCTCATGGCTTCTTCCCGGGGGGATATAAATGACCGGGTGATCGGCACCGCCCGGTATGAGAGGATGCCCCTGCCGGCGTCCAGTATGTTCGAAATGACGTTGTCGGATGAAACCCTCGGGGGAAGCGGCAGATGCATCTGCCAGGCGTAAATAGCGGCGCTGGAGCGGGTTTTTTTCAGGTCGAGCCAGACGCGGTATCCGGCCATCCGCCTGCGGTCGAACAGACTGAGGGCCGTTTTGTCCCAGTCCAGGGTGACGAGACGGCCGTTTCCGACGGTGCAGGGAGTCAGCAGTTGGACGGCATCCGGGAGGAAATACCGGCTTTCCACCACCGCTTTCGGGTCCGAATCGATCCCCAGAAGCTCGAAGGCCCAGTCCACCATGATGGCCCCCAGGATGAGGCCCGGCGTCTGATCCCCATGGAAATGTTCAAGGGCCAGCAGAAAAACGTCCCCGGGCTTTCCGCACAGGGTCAGGGCCGAAAGTTGTTTTAGAAAGGATCGGGGGGACTTTGCCATTGGATCTCCTTAGCCTGTCTGATATGATATTTCGGTCGGTACGGCCACCTTCCGTCCGGCAGCATGCGTGTAAAATATTTTACCGATCACCGCGGGAGAACGCCATGGACCGGATCAATACTGTCGGCCCCGAACGAAGCCCTGACCTTTTGCCGGGGGTTCATTTCCTTTGCCGGCTTTTCTGGGGACCGGACATCCTGCTTTGCAGGGAGATGGCCGGAGGCGGTTTTACGGCCGCTTTTTCCCCTCTGAGGATCTTGCTCCCGAATGAGGCCTGCGCGGCTGCCGATGCTTTCGGGGCCCACCTGGATGTCAGGCCGGACCCGGAGGATCTCTGCCGGGATCTTCAGATCACCTATGCCCGCCTCTTTCTGGGCGCCGGCCAGGGGCTTTCAGCACCCCCCTACCAGTCGTGCTACCTGGCCAGCGATGCTCCCCTGATGGGGCTCCCCGCGGTTCGAATGCGGGAGCGGCTGGCGGCGGCAGGCCTTTCCATCGCCGGCCAGGGGAACGAACCCCCGGACCATCTGGCGGTGGAACTGGAGTACCTCTACTTTCTTCTGTCAAAGGTCCGGGAGGACAAATCCGCCCACGCCCAATGGGCGGACCGGGCCGCCGAATTTGCCAACAGCGAGCTTTGCGGCTGGCTGCCCCTCTTTTCGGACCGACTGGCGGGGATCCCGGAAGCAGAACCGTACAACTATGCCGCTGTTCTGGCCCGGGGCTTGGCCTGCCTCATTGCCGGAGGGCAATAGGCCCCATGAGTCCCGTGGGACCATGGGACCTATTTTCGCTCTCCTCCAGGCGCCCCCCGCCCCGGGGACGCCTGTCTGACGCTTTCGTACCAGATCCGGTGGTGATGTTTCGCGTAGTGTTCGGGAACGTATCCGGTGAACATGGAGATGAATGCCGGTCTCTCTCCGGGCGCAAAGGAGGCGACGTAGATATGCATCAGAAGCCCTCCGGAGACAAGCCCTGCACATAAAAAATGGATCAGGATCGCCCACTGCACCCATGCCGTCTCGGTGACGGTGATCCGTGAGAGCAGCATGACGATGCCCGAGACGGCGATCAGTATCCCGCCGAACAGGGCCGGGACCGCGAACATTTTCTGCCCGATATTGTAAAACCCCTGATCCGGAAGCTGCGAATCGACCCCGAATTTATTCATGATACCCCGCCCCAGATTCATCTGGGACCCCTTTTTCATGAACCACTGGATATCCCTTTTGGGGGATACGGTGAGGATTTCCCGGGTGAAAGGCCAGACCGCCTTCCGGAACCGGAACAGGCCGTAGAGCAGAAAGCCTGCAGCCCAGACGATGCCCACCACCTCATGGGACAGAAGCAGCGTTTCACCGGAACCGAACAGGCTTCGCATCCACCGGCTCCATGCGCCCCCGAACAGTTGGAGGTGCCCGTTGTGGAGCAGCCCCAGCCCGGTTCCCAGGAGAAAGAGCCAGCAGACGGCGTTGAACCAATGCATGATCATGTCGATGAGGGTATGGCGCTTAATCATGTTTCTCTCCTTTTTCCTCGTCAACGTTGTTGTCTTTGGTCACCAGCTGCCGGGCGAACATGTTGAGCACAGACAGCAGCGTGATGCCCGCCACCCCGACCACGGGAAGGAAGAGGGCCTTGAGAAATCCGATGGCCGTGGGGGCTTCGGCTTTTCCGGGCCAGTCCATGGGGGCGGTGGTGGATACGTAGTAGAGATTCGGCCGGGTGTCCGTGTAATTCCCCACCACCCGGACCGTTTCTTTCTCTTTGAGGAGTCTGGCCACATCGCTGGCCGGATCGTTGATGTCTCCGAACACCCGCGCCTTGGTGGGGCAGGTGACCACGCAGGCCGGGGCTTCCCCCCGCAGGCGGCGGGCAGCGCAGAAATCGCATTTGTCCACCACCTTCTGTTCCGGATGCCGGTACCGGGCCCCGTAGGGGCAGGCGGGAATGCAGCTGCCGCAGCCGATACAGAGTTTTTTGTTCACCTGGATGGTATTGTCCGCCGGGTTCCGGTAGGTGGCGCCCGTGGGGCAGGCCTGAATACAGGTGGCCTCATCGCAGTGCATGCAGTTGCCGGGTTGAAAGTCGAGCCGGGCGTTTTGGGGCTGATCGATAACGGCTTCCGGGGATGGCATCTGCTGCTTGATCCAGTTTCGCCAGTGCCCTTCCGGTACTTTGTTTTCAACCTTGCAGGCTACCTTGCAGGCTCTGCAGTCGATGCAGACCTTTGAGTCGATCACCATGGCAAGTTTCGCCGTCATGCCGCACCTCCTTTGGTAACTGTCACAAAGGTTTCGTGCATGGCCATGTTGCCCGACAGCTCATCGGCATAATCTTCGATGAGTTCCGCCGTGGCTGCCCCTTTTCCGTAAATCCGGGAGAGCCCCTTGGAAAGCACGCCGTATCCGCTGGCCATGTAGACCGTGTCCTTTCGAATGCCGTGTTTGAGGGTCGCCTTAAGCTCCCCCTTGCCTGCCGGGCTCTCAACCGTCACCCGGTCCCCCTCGCCGATGCCCAGTTCGGCTGCGGCCGCCGGATGCAGCCACAGGGCGTTTTCGGGCAGAAATTCATTGAGGAGGAGATTGTTCTGGGTGGTGCAGTGGGTGAACTGGGCGTTTCGCCCCAGCACCAGCCGAAAGCTTCCCCGGGGCGTTTCCCTGGGGGGCGCGTAGACCGGTATGGGGGGCACCCCCAACTGGGCGTAGCGTTCATTGTAAAGCTCGATCTTTTTGCTCTTGGTTTTGAAAATTTTTCCCTCGTAGATGCCATAGAGCTTGCTGTGGTTGTAGTAAACACCGTCCTGGGCAAGGTCCCGTTCGGCATCCGGGAGGCTCGCCAGCTGCTGTTTCCGGTAGGTGTCCACGTCGAAATCGAAATGTTCCCCGAGCCCCATGCGTCCGGCCAGTTCCTTGAGGATCCAGAACACCGGTCGGGATTCGAACAGGGCCGGCACCACCGGGTCCCGGGTCACCACGCAGGCGCAGGCCGAGGTGCCCTGGAGGCCGGAGGCCGGGTCCTGGCGTTCCAGGAAGCCGGGGGCCGGGAGCACCAGATCCGACATCCACGCCGTGTCGCTCATGGTGATGTCCACGGTGACCATGAAGTCCAGGGTGTTTATCATCTCCATGGTTTTCCGGCGGTTGGCCGCCGACTGCATGGGGTTGAACTTGTAGACGAACCACCCCTTCACCGGGTAGGGCTCGCCCTTGATGATGGCGTCGCGCATGTGCTTGAAGGAACCCTCCTCGCTGAACATCAGGTGCGCCATGCCAGCATCCAGACGGTCGTCCGGGTTGTCGTCGTACCACGGGGCTTCGGGAAGATGCGGGCTTGCAAGCCCCACTTGCCGGGCGGGCAGCAGGCCCCCGGGACGGTCCCAGTTTCCCAGAAGGGCGTTGACGATGGCCATGGCCCGACGGATCTGGGTGGAGTTCACGTAGTCGGAGGTGCGCCGTCCGGGGTAGACCATGGCCTCCGGTGCCGCCGCCGCCAATTCCCGGGCGATGCGCCGGATATCGGACGCGGCGATTCCGCATTCCACTTCGGCCCATTCGGGGGTGTACTGGGCCACATGGGCCGTGACCTCTTCCACGCCGAAGAGCTTCTCCTCGGCGTAGGCGGAATCATAGCGCTTTTCGTGAAGGATCACATGGGCCAGGGCCAGGAAAAAGGCCATATCGGTGCCGGGCCGGATCGGGTACCACTCGTCGGCAAGTCCCGCGGTCTTGGTAAACCGGGGATCGAGCACCACCAGCTTGCATCCCTTTTCCCGCATGGCGGTCATGAGATCGATGCTGTCGGGGGTCACCAGGGCCTCGAACCGGTTGGCCCCGGCCATGATGATGTACTTGGTATTGAGCACGTCGGCGAAGGGCACCTCCCCGAAGGTGTCCAGGTAAGCCCGGTTCCGGCTCAACAGGCAGCTCGACTCGTGGCTGGTGATGTTGTAGGAACCGAACACCTCGGCGAAATGGCTGACAAAGGTGGACTGAAGATCCGAGCCGGGCGTGAAAAGGACCCCGCAGCGGGTGTACTTTTCGGCGATGGCGGAAAGCTTTTCCGCGGCCAGGTCCAGGGCCTCGTCCCAGCCGATGCGTTTCCACTTGCCCTCCCCCCGGGCCCCCTGCCGGAGCAGGGGGTATTTGAGACGATCCGGATCATAAAGCTGCCGGATACCGGCATTTCCCCGGGCACAAAG
>JBECKW010000361.1:0-16845 GCA_040235505.1 Desulfobacterales bacterium | reverse complement strand
GAAAAAAAATATCGTGTCCCGGCGATCAAACATATGTGGGTGGAACAGCATACCAGTGTAGCCTTCTGGCAATATGATGAGTTAAATGTCTGGCTAACTTCGAAAGCAGGGGGCGGAAGACATGCTGCTTCAATTGGTCAGTATCTCAATATGCCCCAGAACAAGATCAACGTCCGTCATGCCTTTTTAGGTGCTGACTTTGGGGGGAAGAACACGGTCAGATACGCTGTAATTTCGGCGATGCTGGCAAAAAAAGCCGGTGCACCCGTCAAACTGCGGACCAATGTAAAGCAATGTTTGACGACCGGCCACGTCCTTGATCCCGGACTGCCGACAGCTCAATGGAAATTTGGAGCCAAAAAAGACGGGACGCCGACAGCTCTTGATTTACGTCTCACCTGCGGCCAGGGAAGGGCGGCTCATGTTAATATCGGCCTGCGCAATATCGGAGATACCCTTTTCAGCACCTACCGTTGTAATAACAGATCGTATTCGACCGCACCGTACTTTACAAACACGGTTGATCACGGAGCGGTACGTGCGTACGGTTCACAGGTGGGTGCTTTTATTGTAGAAACGGTAATAAATGAGATGGCGGAAAAACTGGGTATAGACCCGGTTGAATACAGGACCAAATTCGCAATGCAAGCCGGCGATATGGTATTAATGGCGCAACACCTGCAGCTCGCCGGCGGCAGTGCTCCCAGGCTGGTGCAAAAGCTGGCACAAGAAGTCGGCTGGAAAGACAAATGGAAAGGGTGGGGAATACCGTCCGAAATCCATGGCCCGAAAAGACGTGGGGTTGGCATTTGCATCGCTCAACACGAGTGTGGATGGGACGCCCAGGTGCGGCAAGTCGGCAGGGGCTCCGTTATGATAAAAATAAATCCTGATGGACACGCAGACATTTCTTCCAACAACCCTGAAGTTGGCTCCGGTGTCGATACCGCCATGTGCATGGTCGCTGCCGAGGAGCTTGGCGTTGATTTGAGCTACATGCGGAAAGTGGCTGTCAGCTCAACAGGTTCACCGAATTCCATGGGCTCGTTCGCGAGTTCCGGTTTAGGCACAAACGTCTATGCTGCTCTCAAAGCAGCCGAAGATGTGCATGACAAAATTCTAAGTGGTGCCTCTTTTCTTTTGCAAGCTGATCCCGATGATCTGACCTTGGACCTTAGCAACAAGGGTGTCTATGTAACCGCTGCTCCGGATAAAAAAGCATCGCTCCTGGATATAGCGAACGTGATCGGCGGCGGCGTTTTATATGGTCTGGGATCATCGTCCCCACCGGCGAAGGCACCCGATGGATTGAAGGACTCGGTAACGGGCAAAAGTCTCACCGAAAGGGGCATTTTCGCTGCCTTTGCCGAGCTTGATGTAGATATAGAGACCGGCAAGGTGGATATTGTCGATACGATGGTCGCTTTCCAGAGTGGCATGGTGCTCAATCCTTTGATTATGAGCGGGCAGGCCATCGGCGGGATGGTTCACGGAATCAGCCAGATGCTTGGCGAGGGAGTTATATACGACGAGGTTACTGGAACGCCACTCAACAGTTCTATCTGCGATTATCCTGTCTGGGGGGCGGCAGACATTGATCCGGAAAAGCTTCATGCCCTGGCGGATGTTGACCCGGGAGACGCGCCGCTGTTTCCCTTCAAAGCCAAGGGTGCAGCCGAAGGTATTTATGCAGCCCTTTGGGCGGCAATACCGCTGGCTGTCCACAACGCTACAGGTATATGGCTGAGGGAAATGACTTGCCGGCCGGAGAAAATTTTAAAGGAATTGGGAAAAGCTGATTTCCCGGTAACCAAGGGAGTAATATAATGAAACGTTTCGAACACGTTAACGCCAGAACGATCGAGGAAGCCGCATCCTTACTGGCAAAATACAAGGGGGAAGCGAGGGTTCATGCCGGTGGGACCGACCTGATCGGTACTCTGAAGGACGACCTTTTCCCAACCTATCCCAAGGCGATTATCAACTTAAAGACGATTCCCGGTCTGGATTACATTCGAGAGGAAAAGGGAACTCTCAAAATAAGCGCTCTGGCGACATTATCTGATATCGGTGAATCTGCAATTGTGAAAGAAAAATGGAGTTTATTAACAGATGCAGCTCTTTCCGTGGCAACCAAACCGATCAGAAATTGCGGAACGCTGGGGGGAAACCTTTGCCAGGAGGTCCGCTGCTGGTATTTCAGAGCGCCGAAATCAATCGGGCGTGTTTTTCACTGTCTCAGAAAAAAGGGCGGTTCCTCGTGCTTCGCTGTGCGAGGAGATAACAGATTTAATTGCATTTTAAATGGGAAGCGCTGTTTTGCTGTTTGTCCCTCTGATACGGCAATAGCTCTTGCCGCTCTGGATGCCACCATTGTTACCAACCAGAGAAGCATTCCTGTTAATGAATTTTATCGGACTTTGGGCGTCGCCCTGGGTGAGGATGAGATTGTAACTGAGATCCAGGTCCCGGCCCCGGCAAAAGATGTTAAGCAAACGTGGATTAAGTTCAGACAGAGAAATTCCCTGGAGTTTGCTACTGTCAGCGTCGCCTCTTTAATTTCCGTTAAAGACAGTACGGTATCTGATGCCCGGATAGTGCTGGGTGCCGTGTCGCCCGTCCCCTATCGTGCGACCAAAGCAGAGGATGCTATCAGAGGGCACGCTATCACCGAAGAACTGGCGACTCTGGCCGGGGAGGTTTCGGTCGCAGATGCTAAACCTTTAAGTCACAACGCCTATAAAATCCAGATAACCAAGACGCTGGTAAAGAGGGCACTTTTGACCTGATAACGACCTGATTCCCCAAGGAAAGTACAATGATTATGCCTTTAAAAAGTGGGAGCCTTTCTCGAGAATGGCATCGGCTTCCTCGGTGGAAGCGGCTGTAAAGACCTGATACCCCACATTGTCGGAAGCGTTTCGGAATGAATTAAGAATCGTGGTATCATCAGATGGCAGAATAAAGATGACTCTCTCGGTTCCCATCACATCCAGAGTGTAAAGGACCTTCCGGAAATGAAACATGACGCGGTTGTTAAAACCACTCAAGTGTGAAACATCCAGGATCACATTACATTCCTTTCGCATACCATAGAAAATCGGAAATATGTTGTTGGATGCAATTTTGGCGGTTCTTTGGTGAATGGTTCCGGAGAATGAAAGATGCAGACGGTTGTTTTTATCATCCAGATCTGCATGCCATGTCAGGCCGTCCTTGCTTCCTTTGTAGGAGGAAGGTCGGCGTTTATTCAACAGCTGTTCCAGGTGCTCCAATCGTTTCTCGCAGTCCGACAATTCAGATTCAAGGGCTTCAACCGTCCTGACAAGAAAAGGTACCGCCTGAAGGGCGAGATCGATATCTGCGATATCGGCCTTCGTTTTATGCCGGAACTTATTCTTCAGCTCCTGTAAGTCCATAAGTATCGAACCATATGAAAAGTCGAAATGGTTAAAGCGGAACTGCCCGAAAAAATAAGCGAACTTTTATCACTTCGTCGATATTAATTGATAAGAGGCGATCCGGTCAAGAGGGAAAGTGGAAATAAAGAGGATTCGAGCCTATCCCGATGGACGAATTAGAAGTTGCAATTGAAGGATCGAATAATATAAACTGATTACAGATGCATACAGGAAAGAAAAGCACATCGGTTTACGTTTCCGGATACAGACTCTTCCTGCACTTCCTGCTGTTTGTCGTTGTTTTCGAATTCCAGAAATTCCTTTCCAGCGGTGCTGACAATCCCGCTTCATAAAAAACAAGTTTAAATATCTATACAAAGAGATGGGAGGAAACATGGCACAGGCTATCAACAATTCCCTTCTTCATCATTTGGCTTCCGTGAAATCGGGGAGCCGCAGGATGGAAAATGCCTTTCAGGGCGTTTCCAGAATGATACTTGAAAGCGATATCGAAAAGGTGGTCGTTAACGGAAAAACGACATATGATTTCGGGATTTTCAGAACGGGGAAAAAGCATCTCATCGGAATGTATGACGAAATTAACAGCTTTGTATCTTTTGTAAAGGATGCTTCCGAAGGGGGATCTTCAAAAGAAATGGCGTTTGTGCTGGTGGGCGAGCCCGGAAACGGAAAAACATTCTTCGTTGAATTTCTCTGCGCCAAATACCGCGAATTCCTGTCAAGGGGGGGGAACCGAAAATACACATTCCGATTTAAAAATATGGATAAGCTGGGCAGTTATGGGAAAATAAAGATCATTGAATCGCAAACATACGAGGATCCAATGATTCTCGGCATGAATCTGTTCGATGATTTTGAAGAGAACAGAAAATACCTGGCGGAAAAAATCGGCTTCAAGGAATCGCCGCTTGAATCCTTATACGAAAATTATCGTCCCCTTGGCGCATGCAGTGGATATATCTGGAACGATATCCGGAACTATGCGGGAGGGGATATCGGGAAAATGCTCGAAATGGTCGAAGTAGTACCTGTACCGCTGACCGAGAGCCTGGGGACGATCACAGGGAAATACCCCGCAAAGGACAAGATTACTTCTTCTGCCGTCGATCTGATGGGGGAAGAATCCATCCAACGCCTTCTTCATATTACGGATACCAACAATCCATATCGGTTTGACCTTCGAAGAGGGGCCCTTGCCCGTGTGGCCGGTGGCGGGATTCATTTTTCCGATGAAATATACAAAAACAAGAAAGATCTTGTCCAGGTATACCTGGGGGTTATCCAGAACCGGACGATTGAGATAGACGGATACAAGTGGCCCATCGATACACTGATTATTGCCACGAGCAATAATTCGGAATTCAATCGGTTTCTGGCCGAGAAGGAAGAAGCACCCATCGTGGACCGTTGCCGCATCTGCTATGTGTCCCATAACACCAATTACAAGATGCAGCAGAAATTAACCGAATACGCGATCGGCAGCGAAAGCAAGTCCACACTGACAAAGGCGGCGCTTCATCAGGACCCGAACATGAATTATGCGGCTTCGGTCGCGGTTGTCCTGAGTCGTCTTCCCCGATCCGAAAAACTGACACCCGTGGAAACCATGAAACTTGCCGCAGGTGAGGTCGCCGGTGAAAAGAGCATTAAAACCCTTGCCGAGGTGATCGATACCTTGAATCAGGACCCCGAAATTATAAACAGATTCGGGCAAAAAGGCCTCGGACAGCGAAACCTGGGCCGGGCGGTTCAACTGCTCGTCGAAAGCTCCGAAACCAACGAAGGTCAATGCATGTTTGCCCATGACGTCTTCCGCTGCCTGGAACGTATCATTCTCGATTACGTGCCGGACGCCAATGATCGGACAAAATTCCTCAATGATCTCAAAATAGCAAAGGGCCTCTATCGGGAACGGATTATGACGGAGATGTTCAATGCGTACATGGACGAGCCGCTGGCGATTCGGAAGGACGTCATGAATTATGTGAATATGATCATCGGTATTGATGCCGAAAACCTGGGGCCCGATATGATGTGGAAATATAAGGATCCGCAAACCGGCGAACTCAAAGCGATGAAGATTGACGAGCGGTTCGTGAAGAGCGTCGAAGAACGCCTGGGGCTTAAAACCGAAGAGCAACAGGAGTCCTTCAGGACCTCCATCCGTAAAATTTACGGCCAGAAAATTTCAACGGATCCGAATTACGATTTCATGGACAATCTGGAACTGGTCAAGGCCGTAACGGATGTTCGTCTGAAATCCGATATCGCCGGAGCGGGGAGTCTCATCGGGGCGCTGGCGAACAGGACCAACGAAGAAAACCAGAAGCTTTACGACCGCATGGTGGACACCATGCTCAACAAGCTGAAATACTGCAACACCTGTGCGCAGAAGACCATCGAGTATTTTTGCACGCAGGAGGATGAGAAATAAGAGTGCCTGGAGTTTATAGAGAAAAAAGGCGAGTGCCTTGAGTTCATAGAGTGAAACGGAACGGCGAGTGCATAGAGTGCACTGGAGTTCATAGAGTGCCTGGAGTTAATGTATTCTACCGATTTATAAAAAAGACGGAGTGAAACGACTCATCAACTCAAGGCACTCAAGGCACTCAAGACACTCAAGGCACTCCAGGAACTCTATGAACTCAAAACACTTTCTTTTCCAAGTGTCGGGAGCAGACAGGGATGAACGATACTAAACGAAAACTTTTTGACATCTACGAGACGCTCAAAAAATCCGGTCTTTCGCCGGAGCGGGAGCGGATGATCCTGTCGGAATTAGACGGGCCGCAGGTTCATGCGCCTGTTGTGGCACCCGGTGAAAATATCGGGGAGGATACCGATGCTTTTGCCCCTGGGCCGACCTCTTTTTATGCGTCTCACGACCTGATGGATCTTCAGGACATGGTGTCTCCATATAGCGGATTCGGCCTTCAGCTTCAGACCCTCGATGATCTTCTGGAACGCGATAAAAAACGGGAAGACGATGGCTTCCCCAGGAAGATTCGCGTGGGCCGTTTGATAAAGCCGGGCCGCAGCGGTAAAGACAAGGTCGTGGTGATACCGACAACGGTGGAGGAAAAACTGCTGCATGACCGGATTCGGACACCGGAGGAAGGACAGCCTTCCGGGGGAAGCGGCGACGGAGAAGAGGGGGAGGTCATCGGTGAGCAGCCGGTGCGCGAACCGGAGGCGGGCAGCGGCCAGGGGCCGGGGCAGGGCGAGGGAGGTCAACATGAAATGGAATCCAGCGCCTATGATCTCGGGAAAATTCTTACCGAGAAGTTCGAATTGCCAAACCTGAAGGAGAAAGGGAAAAAAAAGTCACTCACGCGCTACACATACGATCTGACGGACAAACATCGCGGTTTCGGACAACTCCTCGACAAAAAGGCGACACTTCGGAAAATCGTCGAAACGAATATCACGCTTGGAAACCTGCCGGATCCGGGTGATATCGATACCACCGGCTTTCTGGTGGCCCCCGAGAATATGATTTATCGCATCGTGTCCCGGGAAAAGGATTATGAATCCCAGGCGGTTGTTTTTTTTATCAGAGACTATTCAGGCTCCATGATCGGAAAGGCCACGGACATTATCGTCACCCAGCACGTTCTGATATACAGCTGGCTTTTGTATCAGTATGCCCGCCAGGTGGAGAGCCGCTTTATTCTCCATGATACGGAGGCAACGGAGGTCCCGGATTTTTACACCTACTACAACTCAAAAGTGGCGGGCGGAACCCAGGTGTCCTCTGCCTATCATCTGGTCAATGAAATTGTGGAAAAGGAAAATCTGGCGGCCGACTACAATATATACGTCTTTCACGGAACCGACGGAGATGACTGGGACACCGATGGTAAAGCGGCAATCCCGGAGCTTAAAAAAATGTTCCGATTCGTAAACCGCATGGGCATTACCATCGCAGAGCATTCATATGGCAGTGGCCAGAGCACGGAAGTGGAAAGATACATTCGAAAATCCGGCTTTCTTGAATCCAAACCCGACTTGCTCCGTCTGAATATCCTCCGGGAAGACTCGAACGAGCCGGCGCTGATTGACGGCATAAAAAAGATGATAAGTTGATATGGAACTGATCGATCAACATACGAAGAATATCATGGAGGGCTGCAAGGAGCGCGCCCGGGCGGCGGGTCTTCGGTTTGAGGATGAGACACTGGAGTATATCGTCACCAATCGCGATCTCCTGGAGCTCTCACCGAAGTTGATGATCCCGACGCTTTATGATTATTGGGTTCACGACGTGGAGGTGCTTCGGGAGAAAGGGAAATATGAACTGTACCCGGTCAATCCCTACGAGACAGTCATCAACACACGGCCGGCTATTTCATTTTACAATGACAATAACCCGGATTGGCTCAACGTCATGATCTTTTATCATGTTCTCGGGCACATTGATTTTTTTCAGAACAACCTGTTTTTCAGACATACCTGGGACTACGATTTTGCCGGTCAGGCGTTGTCGGATAAACGGATGATCGCAAGATTGAGATCTGAAAAGGGTCGGTGGGTGGACTATATTATAGAATTCGTCCGGGGGATCGATAACCTTGTGGGGTTCTTCCGTGAGCTGGGCCGGCTGAATGCGCATCCGGAAACGCCGGAGACCCGGCGACTGGATTTTTACTTCGATGAATTTCTCCAGGCCGGGAAAAAAGTAAAAGTGACCGAGTATATCAAGGAAGTCAATCGCTATAACCAATGCCGGAAGGAATTCGGGAAAGAAGGGGACAAGCAGTTTTTCGCCGTTGTTGTAAAAAAATCCCCTGAATTCGACGAGATTTTTAAAAAAAGTCTCCAGAAAAAAACCAGACGAAATCTGGACTTGATAGAATTTTTAATGGAAAACTCCGTGTTTCTGAGCAGAGAGGAAAACCGGTGGATGAAGCAGGTCCTTCAGGTTGTTCGAAACACTGCCATGTTTTTTCAGCCCCAGATTCGCACCAAGATCATGAACGAAGGTTGGGCGAGCTATTGGCACGAAAAGCTTTTTTTAAGCGATGATCGCATCAGCGGGCATGAAGTGGATTTTGCGCGCGTTCATGCCGGGGTCACTTCGATGCCCAGGGTTGGAATGAATCCGTATGCGCTGGGAATGCGGCTGTTTTATTATACGGAGGAACTTGTCGATAAGGGGAAATACTCCTTTGATTTTAAGCGGCTCTCGGACAGCCGGGCCCGCTCGGACTTTAATTCCGGTGGCGGTCATGGCAGGGAGTTTATTTTTGATCTGCGCAAAAACTTCAACGATTTCATGTTCATCAATACATTTATCGATCAAGATTTTGTTGGCAAGTACAAACTTTTTGTTGCCGACAGGCGGCTCAACCAGTCCCGGATGGTTTGGGAGTATTTTGTAAAAAGCAGGCGGGCTGAAGACTACCGGAATATGGTGCTCGATATGCTCTATCATCCACCGCACGTTGTTGTGACGGAATCCCAGGGGCGGGAAGGCGTTCTATATCTCAATCACAAATTTGAAGGAAAACCTCTGGTCACAGATTATATCGAAGGTACCCTGCTCGGGATTGAATATCTTTGGGGCGCTCCGGTAAAGCTGGAAACGAGCGAAGTTGTTTCCGTCGTCTCGTCCTCTGACAGTCCCGGAGGCTATTTTCAACGTCAGAGCCGCATTCCGGGGGATGGCGAATCGGCGGAAATAAAATGGCAACGGGTGGTGTACACCATGAAAGACCGCAAACTGTCGAAAGAGGCTAAAAGCTGAGGCAGGGTGATTATGACGGATGTTGTGAAAAGCCTTAAAAGGGCCATGAAAATACTCGACCTCAGCATACATGAGCAGAGGCACGGGGAGACGATTTCCTTCGAGGAATATCTCAGGGAACTTTCAGCTCGTCCTGGATTGGTGTTGCGGAACGTTTTTCAAGTCTATCACGATATGGTGAAGAACTATGTGGGGGAAGGGATAGACGAGTATTCCGATGACCCCGAGTCGATCCACTATGTTTTTTACGAATGCGGCAGGCTGTTTGTCGAGGGGTCGGATCGGCCGTTTTTCGCAGATCGCCTGTTTGCGAACCGGTTGGTCAGCCATGCAGAAACCATGCGGCGAGGCGCCCAGCAAAACAAAATATACATCTTCGAAGGTCCCCATGGATCCGGAAAAAGCACGTTTTTAAACAATCTGCTGCGTAAATTTGAAGCGTATGCCAATACCGACGAAGGAAAACGCTATGAGACGGTCTGGCGGCTCAACCGTAAAACGCTGGGCGGTTTTTCCGAAAGGGAATTGGATTCCCTGATCGGCAAAAGCGCGAACAGTGATGGTTCTTCAGGCGTTCAACCATCGGCTTATGAAAGCGGCCCGATCCTATCGGGCGAAGAAAAGGATACCATCGATGTCCCCTGTGTCAGCCATGATCCCCCATTTTTGCTGATTCCAAAGCCGGGGCGCAGGCAGTTTTTCGATGAATTATTTCAGAACGACCAATTTAAGTGGCGGCTGTTCACCGACAAGGAATATGAATGGGTATTCCGGGACAACCCATGCACGATCTGCAGTTCTCTGTATAATGCTCTACTTTCAAGGTTGAAAACCCCCCGTAAAGTATTTGAGGCCATTTATGCACGTTCTTACCAGTTCGATCGACGCCTGGGAAAAGGGATCAGCGTGTTTAACCCGGGCGACAAGCCCATGAAAAAAATCGTTCTGACCAATGAATTGATCCAGGAGCAGATCAATCGCATGTTTCGGGACAGCAACGAAGTGAAATATATTTTTTCGACCTATGCAAACACCAACAATGGCATCTATGCATTGATGGATATCAAATCAAACAATACCGAAAGATTGACCGAGCTTCATAACGTCATCAGTGAGGGAGTTCATAAGGTGGAGGACGTAGAAGAGAATGTCAATTCTCTCTTTATCGCCCTCATGAACCCGGAAGACAAAGTGAATATCCAGGACATCCAATCGTTTTCGGATCGGGTTGAATATATCAAGATCCCTTATGTGATGGATTTGAACACCGAAGTCGAAATTTACCGGAATATATTCGGAAAGCATATCGAAGAGAGCTTCCTTCCGAGGGTGTTACACAATTTTGCGAGAGTTATCATTTCGACGCGACTGAATAAAACCTCCGAAGCGCTTTTGGAATGGATCGGCAATCCCACCAAGTACAGGGATTTCTGCGATGAGAATCTTCAGCTCCTGAAGATGGAAATCTACACCGGGTATATCCCGTCCTGGTTGTCGGAGGAAGACCGGAGGCGGCTGACCGCCCGGCGTCGGCGCAGAATTATCGGAGAGGCGCAGCATGAGGGGGAAAAAGGGATCAGCGGCAGGGATTCGATAAAACTCTTCAACGATTTCTACTCAACCTATGCCAAGGAGGGCCGACTCATCAATATGTCGATCATGTGCAAGTTTTTCGGCGAGCTTCAGAAGAACAACAACCTTCCGATTCCGGATGGATTCCTTCAGTCGCTTCTTCGTATGTACAATTATACGGTGCTGCAGGAGGTGAAGGAATCCCTCTATTTTTACAACGAGCAACAGATCGCCCGGGATATCCAGAATTACATTTTTGCCATTAATTTCGAGATCGGAACCGATGTAAAATGCCAGTTTACGGGTGACCGGCTAGCCGTCACCGAAGAGTTCCTTTCAGGGATCGAGGCCCGGCTGCTAGGAACCGAAACAACTGATTATCGAAGAAATGCATTCCGGGAAGAAACCCAGAGAGAATATACTACCCGTGCACTCCCACAGGAAGTACTTATTGAAAACAAGAGGGTCGAAGAGACCGGGCTTTTTTCCGATCTCCATGAACGCTACATCTATAATATCAAAGAAAAAGTGCTGGAACCGTTTATGGGCAACGAGAATTTTCGACGTGCCATTGCCGATTACGACCGGGAAGAGTTTAAAACATATGATAAGCGTATCAGGGATGACGTTGCCTATCTCATCGGCAACCTCATGGAAAAATATCACTATTCTCAACTGGGGGCAAAGGAAGTGTGCATGTATGTTATTGACACATACAAGTGATTGGCTTATCATTTACGCCCTATATCGGAATAAGATCAGGAGAATGCAGCAGTATCCGGCGGCGCCTTCGATGCGGCAGGGCATTTGCCGGTTCCATATGTGGGAATAAAGACCCTTATGACGATGAATGACAAGGTCGCCCTGGCAGAGAATTATTTCCTTAAACCGGGGTATATTTTTCTTTCGGTGAATCCGACCATCATTTCGACAGTGCTCGGATCATCGGTGTCCGTTTGCCTCTATGACAGAAAACGCAAAGTTGGCGGTATGAATCATTTCAAACTGCCGTCCATTGGCGATCCCAACAAATCCACAGCCGAATACGGGAACGTTGCGACCATGACGCTGGTCCGGATGATGTTGGAGGACGGATCTAAACGTAAAAATATCGAGGCCCAGATTTTTGGAGGCGCCTACCGGTCTGATATATCCAAGGTCGATGTGGGGAGCGATAATGTCGGAATCGCAAGGAAAGTTCTTGCGAGGTTCCGGCTCCAGGTTGTTTCCGAAGATGTGGGTGGACAAAAGGGCCGCAAAATTGTGTTCGACACCGCCAAAAACGAAATAGCGATCATCAGGGTCGAGAAAATCCGGGAAGGGGACTGGTATCCTTACGAGAG
Source organism: Desulfobacterales bacterium (assembly GCA_040235505.1). Taxonomy (GTDB): domain Bacteria; phylum Desulfobacterota; class Desulfobacteria; order Desulfobacterales; family JAFDDL01; genus JBECKW01. Next base: position 4,762 of record JBECKW010000361.1, on the reverse strand, counting down.
TGAGCGATAATACCAGAGGTCAGAGACCAGAGATCAGAGGTCAGAACGACATGGTTTCTTATCTGTTTCCGACTTCAGATCTCTGGTCTCCGACCTCTGGCTTTACAGTCGTTGGTCATACATCTTCCCCACCCCGTATTGATCCCTCCGCACGAACCTTTCTTTTGCCGGTCCGATAATCTGCATCTCAGGGTATTTTTTCTGGACCTCCGAGGCGATTTTCATTTCCTTGGTACAGCCGGTGCTGAAGGTGGCGTCCTTGCCGACCCATTCCGGCGGAACCTTGTTTTCCATTATCTGGAATGCATCCACAATATCCTCATACGTCTGAAACCGCCAGATGTCGATCATGCCGCTGGTCTGGACGATTTCCCACATGTACATCAAATCGTCGGCGTCCATACCCGGTTCGTAATATTCCGAAGGGTTGATGATATGCGTCATCGCGGACTGGCTTTTAAGGTGCTCGACAAAGACCGACATGATCTTTTTGGCCATTCGGATCTTTCCGGGGATGGAGCCTATGATGCCGCTGTAAAAAATGACCGTCATACCCCTTGATTTTGCGTCTTTCATCTGTTTGATGATTGCTTTCGCCTTGCGTTCCAGATCGGCATGGGAAAATTTGATCACCGAGGGATGCCTCGGTTTATGGCAGATGGAGACGGAGCCGTCCGTTTCCGTGGCGATGCTGTAAATATCCTGCGTGAACTGGAAACGGACATCGAAAAACCGGCGCCGCTGGTCATGTCCCCTGCTGATGACAGCGTCTACCTCTTTAAAGGCCCTTGCAAATGTGGTGGACGTCAGAAGCAGATTGAGTTTTTCCCGGGTGCCGTCCGGTATGACGATGATGTTGTTTTCGCTCCTCAGGATTCTCACCAGTTCATTTTTGCTCAGGGCGGGGTTTTTAATGAATTGTGCGTTGCCCAGTCTTTCCATGATAGTCCTGTCCCGTTGGGCATCTTCAAAATCCACCGCCGTAAACATGGGCCGGCCTTTGAAAGCAAGGATGATTTTGTGGCCCGTTTCGGCCAGGTAGGAGATGATCGCCAGGTCCACGATAAGCTCTCCGGCTTCATCCGCAAGCCAGAGAAAGCGCTTGGCCGCTGTCTGGCAGATGCCCTCGTGACATCTTGCCCCGAGCATCGTGAAGAAACCGTCCACTCCATTTCCGGTAATGGGACGCTGAAAGATTTTGAGGAAGTCTTCTTTGGTATATCGGGGGGTCGCCTCGGACATCCAGATGGCCGTCTCTCCGGTGAGCGCCAATAGCCGTTTCAGTTCCAGCTGATCCGCCATGGCCTTTATTTCCACCAGCGTACGGGGCTGATGCGCCGCATCGACGGCGTCCCAGTGGTTCAGCGCCTGCTGGAAAGCAGCCGATCCCAGTACATCGGCGGCTTTTTTATTTCGGTTCGTTTTTTCAAAAATATTGGGGTCTTCAATCTGGGTGCGATTGATCAGAATCTGGGTAAGCCGTTTTTCAAGCCGGCTGGGAATCATCATTTCATCCCGGGTTTCGTGGTAATACTTGATCCGGATCAATGTCTCCAGATAGATTTTTTCCTTCGGATCCTCGATTTTATCGTTTATCAGCGAAAGCACGCGATCCAGAACCCGGCAGTATTCCTCCTGAATAAGTTCCGAACAATTTCGATTGACAATGGCTTCAAACATCCGGTCGGAGCATGGATAATAGCGTTGCTCTTCATCGAGGTACACCATGAACTTGATCTGTTCCGGGGAGGCGACCTGATCGGGATACGCGAAGGGATCCAGATGGTTCTCGATGTAAAATGCCGTGAGCCATGCCGCTTTTTCAGGATGGCCATCCTCCCGGCTCGGGTCGACATCGGATTTTGGGGCTTCTTGGGGCTTTTTCTGGTTCGACATGGCTGCCTCCTGGGAGCGGTTCAGGTCAATTGATCACCGGTTGATTGTATTTACGATAGATGAAGGTCCAAATTCAACTCCCAACATGCGATCTCCAACAAAGGATGGTTGACGGGCGTGCACCCGGTGTTCATCCGGGTATATGCGACAACAGTTGCCGGAGGTCCGTAATCACCAGATCCGTGTGGATGGCGACGTTTTCAATGTCGATACCCCGCAGGCGGAGCGACCGGGCATCCCCGGCAAACAGCGCCGTTTGAAAACCGGCCCGTTTTGCCGGGATGATATCGTTTTGAAGATCGTTTCCGACGTACAGGGTGTTTTTCGCGGATATGTTTAATTCCTTGAGCCTGTCCACGGCAAGGTCGAAAATCCTGGCCGATGGCTTGGCATATCCGATTTTGTAGGAATAAAGCGTGAGAGCTTCCCTGAATCCGAGGTCGATAGGATCCGCTTTCAGGAACCACCGGAACAGGAGCGGCGTATAAAATTGTGCGTTGGAGATGATCCCCATTACCAGCGATGCTTTCCGGCAGGCCTCCAGGAACGATTCAAGGTGGGGCATCGGATACACCGGGTTCGCCATGAGTTCAAATTCAAGGGCGAAGCGTCTCGCCAGGGTCATATCGTCGGTTCCGAGAATGCTCGACCATATCCGGTCGATCTCCACTTCCGGGTAATCCACACCGTTTCGCTTCGCCGACTGATGTGCCGCCTGAATTCCATTGAAAAAAGATTCAAGCACCTGCTCCAGCGCGGCGGGAATGCCGAATTTGTCAAGCAGCGTCTGGAATGCTGTTGAGATGAGGACCGATTTTCGGGAAACGCTGATATCCCCCGTGCCGCTGATGAGAAGGGTGCCATAGACATCGAACAAAATACATTTAACCGGGCATTTGAGGCCGCCGCCCGGCTGTATGCCTGTGGGGATCGGCGCCATTGGCCGCAAACGTTCTGCCAGTATTTTATCGAACATACTCTCCCCATTTAAGGAGGCTCAGCCGCTCCAGGTTCAGAAACCGCGAGAGCAGGACCTCCTTCAGAATGCCGTGGGAAACGGTAACATCCGAAACGCGTGAATAGATTGTCTGCAGGGTATCCGCATACTTGGCCGCGCCGTAATCCGACAGGACAATTTCCCGGTTTTGCTGAATCCGTTCACGGGAAAGCCATGGCCCGGCCATCTGTTCCAGGAAGGGATTCAATCTTTTCAATACATTCATTTTCCCGGGGTCTTTCAGCAGAAGTCGCAATACTTCCTTCTGGAGTTTTTCATTTAACAGGCCGAAATCGGTTTCGGTGCTTCGGGTCATGCGGGCTTCGGCTTCGCGGACGGTGGATGACGGGATTGAACATGCATACCGGTTGCAGGCTTTTTCCACGGCGCTTCGCCAGGCATGAAGATAGGCTTTATGGTCGAACCAATCTGTAGGAACCCGGAGGCGGGTGTACAGATCGTCCAGCGCAATTCCTCTGGTCTCGAAATCGATACAGATATCTGCAAGCTTTCTGCCCAGAAGCGATTTCCCGGCAGTCCAAGGTTCGAGAAACGAAAATCCGAATCCCTCGGTGATGCTGGTGGTTACAAAAAATTCGGCGCCGGCGGCAAGTTTTGGAAAGTCTCCGGTGAGGCCTGCATCAAACCCGACCGGCAATTGATGGGTTTCCACAAACCGCCGCCAGTCCTGATAAGCACCTATGCCGTCGGGGCTGCGTGGCGGCAGGGTGACGGCAAGCTGAAGGCCGGGCCGGAAAAAAAGGGACAACAGAACCGCTTCACCGATATTTTTTCTCCGGATCGCCCGGACGGGATAGAGGCAGAAGGGCGTTTTGGGTGGCTTTGCCGGAGGAGTCTCGAGCGGCGAAACCATATTGGGCAGCAGATGCAGTCCTTCCTTTTTCAGGCCTGCCTCCAGAAGAATAGAATAATCCCTTGAATTGATGGCGATATAATGACAATCCCGCGGGTAGGGATTTCGGAAATAGGCATCCGGCCTGCCGTCCTCGGCAAAGTCATGAATTTGCAGCAGAAGACGGAAGTCTTTTTGTTGGAGTTCATCAAGAATAGCAGGGAACCGGATATTTTTTGCGAGGATGGGGTTGTGAACGTGGAGCAGGTCACACCCTTCGGGCCACCTTTTTATCACTTCAGAGGCGATATGCGCCGCGATCCTTTCCGCCGACGGAGCAGATATTTCATCTCGGTGGTAGCCGAGTCCTGGAATCTGAATGGTTTCAGCAGGAAAATGGGGGGGGGCAGAAAGACCGGTAAATACTACGGTCTCGCCGCCCATGTTTCGGATCGCTGCGACCTGTTGCCGAATGACGGTGGTAACCCCTCCCGGATTTAGGTGGTAATGTATAAAGGCAACTCTCATGGGAGTTTTTCAGGTAAAATCCACCGCGATGATGCTTTCACAGATCGCTCTGATTTTGTTCAATACCGCGAAATGATAGGGGTGTGTCTGGTATCGATTCATGGCTTCCGTGTCCTCGAATTCCGATATCAATGCAAAATCATAGGACCTCTCAGAGCGAAGAATATCCCTTCCGAACTCATAGCGTTTGATTTCGGGGATTCTGGCCGGAAGCGACGCAAGTCCTTTTTCGATATCGGCGATGTCTGTGTCTGCGGTATCCGGTTTGAATTTCAGAAAAACAACGTGTTTGAGCATTCGTCTCTCCTTTGGTAATAAGTACTTTGTATTATTATGGTTTTTATTTCGAAAAACGGCAAAAGTCAACATGGAAACGGCGAGGCACAAAGGCTGACGGCAAGGCACAAAGGGGAACAGCGAGGCACAAAGGCACAAAGGCACAAAGGCACAAAGTTAAAAACGAGGTACAAAGGCGCAGAGGCACAAAG
>JBECKW010000331.1:0-4795 GCA_040235505.1 Desulfobacterales bacterium | reverse complement strand
GACATATAGAGGCACGCCATGTCAAACCCGAGTTCCTGGTACGCCCTTGCCAGTTTCGCGAACTCCGCGTTCATTTTATGGATCATTTCAACGGGCATTTCCTTATACTTCCCGAACATGAAATACTTCCGCTGGCCGGAATAAACGGGCGGGGTGATATCGCTGATGCTGTAGCCCTGCGGCTCGCGGAACTGGGTGAGGGACACGTTGGCCAGGGCGCCGTAAAAATGAATGGCGTCCGTAAGCTGTGCGACATAGTTCTGAACACTGGAGTCGGAAAGGTCGAAATTTTCGACGGAAAGAGTGATGATGGCCGCCCCGTCCCGGGCAATATTTTCGAGATGGTACATGACCGGATCGGCGGGAAACTTTTCAGGCCCCTGAAGATAATAGGGAAGGGACCGGGTGGCCATCATCCTGTTTTTAAGCACAACATTTCCGATCCGGATGGGAGAGAGCAGATGACGGTACCTGCTGCTGTAAGCATGCAGTGTGGCGGAGGGGTCAGGATTTTCAGAAGCGTTTGCGATACCAGGCCCGATCACGGAAAGCGCGCTCCCGGGGAGTTTTTTACAGGCCAGCGCAGATGTGGAAACCGCCCCGGCTGCAAGCAGGAATTGCCGTCTGCCTAACAGTTTTTGAAATACCTTCATTTATCGTCCATTTCGTTATAGTTTTTCATCCATCCGGGAACTCCGGCCCGAGAACGACCTCGATAAAGTTGAAAGGCATGTCAGCCTTTTTCACCTCGATGGGCCCGCAGGGCGTGTTCGGAGGGACAAACACAAGGGCGCTTTTATTAAATGCATGCTTTTCCTTTTCCTCCCCCATGTGAAGTTCAACCTGGGCGCCAAGATTGGAGGCGTCGTCGTTGTCGATGCCGAGGAAAATCAGAAACGACGCGAATTCCCGGGTCTGGGGCGCCAGGATCGAATAGGGTGCTTCCTCGGGTCGGTACCGGATCACCCGGGTAAGGGGAGCCGAGGCGATCCTGGTGCAGTCCGTGTACGCCAGCATTCCCCCGCCCCTGGGATTCGGTACGTCTTTTCCAACCCCCGACAGCAGATATTTTTCAAATATGCGCCCACTGGTTTTGGCCCGGGCCAGTTCCTCCGGTGTGAGGACGTCTTTGGACTGGTCGTTATCTCCCCACCAGGTGCGTCCCACCAGGATATTTGCAAAGGTCACCGGTTTCCGGATGTTTCGAACATGCCACGGACAATGGGGCATGCCGGCGGGCAGATACACCGCCGTGGTTTTATTGAACTCGTATTTCTCACGCCATTTGCCCTTGCCCAGGTAAAGCTCCACATCCGCGCCCAGATTCATGGGATCGTCCGGATCGTTCCCGAGGTGGATCAAGAGTTCGGGGACAGCATGTTTTTCCCAGGTTTCATGCCCCGGCATGGGGCCCGGGGGCGGCATTCTGCCGACAAGCGCCATGGAATCGCAGCCCGGGATCTCGGTCCCCAGGGTGGCCACCACGGGGATGCCGCGTTCGGTGGCCTCGTTTTTTTGTGCCAGGATGATGTATTTGCCGTATTTTGTGCCGTCATCCTTTGCCGGGGAGTTTTCCATGGGGCGGCCGCCATCCTGAGGGGCGCCTTCCGCTGCGAAAAGGAGATTGGATTTTGCGAGCATACCGGCCCCCAACACCATCGAACTCACCGATATAAATTCTCTTCTTCCAATTTTGAAATCTACCGGTTTCATTATTGTTTCTCCTCTCTCTTTTTTTGCTCGCTCATTCGTTCGGGGGTGAAAAAATTTATACTTTTTTGCAGTATGGGCTGGAACAGAAGTTCGAATATTATCATAACCCGGTGCTGTGCATCAAGTGCGGGTTTACGACTGAAGTTTGAGAGCGCTCTGAATTATTTCCAGGAGACTATCGTTCAGGAATTTCTGAAGTTTTTCTTCTGAAAAGATGATTTCGTTTCTTTCCAGCTTCAGTTTGACGGGGGCTGTTTTAAGTACGCCTTTATCCGGGTTTCCAATATAGAATACGATATCGATATCAAGGGTCATCGAAGTAAAACCGATTTTTTTCACGGCGAAGCATTCGAGTTTTTTAATCTCGCCCCCCACAAGATAATCAAACCGCTGCCCGGCGGCTTTGGCCCCCTCGGGTGTATATTCCCATGGGGGGACGGACACGCAATCAAATCCGGAGGCCTGGAGATAGGACCTGCAGATGGTGGTAACCGATAGGCCCAGGTCGTCACCCAACGCCATATAGATTTCCTTGCCTCTTGACCCGATATACCGGGTGCCGACATAACCGGGTTTGACATTTTCGCGTTCATCTTTGAAAGTCGCGATGCCGACTTTTCCCGATCCGGAAACATCACTTGTCCCGGTGTAAAAAAGATCGACATATTTGGGCCCTTTGGGGGCACATCCGAAAACAAGAAGAAGCATCAGGATAGCAGTGAGCGTTTTTTTCATTGCGATACCTTTCTACAGCGGGTATGACCCTCCGCATAATCTCAAGGCGTTCATGGGAAAAGGCAGAAAGAGCAAAGGCACAGAGGCACAGAGGCACAGAGGCACAAAGGCACAAAGGCACAAAGGTAAAAATAAATACGGCTGCAAGATATGCGAGAAAACGTGGGGCCTCGATGAAGGGTTCTAATGGTTACCGGCAGCCACGTTCCGGCGTATCGGGGGTATCATAGTCCTGTTCGGGTTTGAATTTCAAGTGGAGAGTTGGACATTATCAGGAAAGCAGGGGAATTACGGTTCGCTGTAATGATGTATGCCGGGTCTGGCCGTCGGGGTTTAAAATATATAACCACGAAGAGCACCCCGACGCCGGGATGTCCTTCGTGGCAATGTTATCTCGTCGTAAAAGGAATCAAGAAGGTTTTATTAAGAAGCCGCGGGTTTTCTGTAATCATAAACTCCCTTCCCGGTTTTCCTCCCCAGATTGCCTGCCCTGACGAGTTTTCGCAGAAGCGGGGAGGGAAGGTATTTATCGCCGAATTCCATTTGAAGGCCTTCCATGATCCGCAGGAGGGTATCCAGGCCGATCATGTCCGAGAGGGCCAGGGGGCCGATGGGGTGGTTGCAGCCCAGGGTCATGCCTTTGTCGATATCCTCGGCGCTGGCGACCCCGGTTTCCAGGGCGCAGAACGCTTCGTTGAGCATGGGGCAGAGGATTCGGTTGACGGCAAAACCGGCCGCTTCGTTGACGACGATGACCTCCTTGCCCAGGGATTTTCCCCATTTTTGGGCGATTTCAAAGGTTTCTTCGTTGGTTTCGTATCCCTTGATGATTTCCAGGAGTTTCATCACCGGCACCGGGTTGAAAAAATGGGTGCCGATGAACCGGTCCGGCCGTTTGGTGGCGGCCGCCATTTCGGTGATGCTTATTCCGGAGGTGTTGGAAAAGAAAAGGCAATGCGCCGGCACGATCTCCTCCAGTTCTCTGAAAAGGGCCTTCTTGACATCCAGGACTTCAATAATCACTTCCACCACCACATCGGCATCACCGGCCGCCTCCTTCAGATCGAGGACGGGGGTGATTCGAGACAGAACGGCGTCCATTTCCTCCTGGGTTTTTCTTCCCTTTTCCACATCCCTGGAAAGGTTCTTTTTGATCATGTTCATGCCGCCATCGATAAAGCGCTGCTCGATGTCCCGAAGGGCCACGCTGTAGCCGGATTGAGCGCAAACCTGGGCGATTCCGTTTCCCATAAGTCCGGCGCCCAAAACGCATATCTTTTTGATTTCCATAAATTCTCCTAACATTTTGATGATACAGCAGAAATAAATTTTTGAAGTAAAAACAGAACTACTTAAACAAAAACCGTTTTAAACCACAATGAGCACAGAGAGCACAGAGAAAAACAAAAAAATGAAAAATAATGGGCTAAATTTTAAATCTTTGGATCCCTTCTCGTAGCCGCTTGACGTTGAAATTGATCAATAAGCCGGTATTAATCTTAGACAGTTTTAAGTAGGTTATCAACTGAGCCTTATGGATGTCTTTGATTTCCTCCACCGCCTTGAGTTCAATAATGAGGCGGTCTTCGACAAGAAGGTCCACACGATAACCGCAGTCGAGCTTGACACCCTTGTATTCAACAGGCAAAGAGTGCTCAAGTTTGAATGGAATTTCTTCCAAATGGAGTTCGCGTGCAAGACACTGTTGATACGTTGATTCGAGCAATCCAGGGCCTAAGATGCGGTGGACCTCAATGGCACAACCCATGATCCTTTCTGTAAAAGGGTCCCACTGCATTTTCCTCTGTGCTCTCTGTAGTGAATTGTTGTTGTTTTTCAACGAAAAGGCCTCCGAACAAATCGAAGGCCTTTCATTGTCAAAGCAGTCCTTTTTTTAAATCGACATAATGGTGGTACCGCTGTTGCCCATGAGGCCGTAAGTCTGGGCCATGGCGACTTTCGGATTTTTTACCTGCCGCTCGCCGCATCTTCCCCTGAGCTGGTTCGCGCATTCGATGACCTGCCAGAGGGCCTGGGCTGAAAGCGCCTCACCATGCGAGGAGAATCCGCCGCTCGGGTTTACGGGCAGTTTCCCACCGATCTTTGTTTCACCGTCCCGGAGCATTTTGTCTGCTTCCCCCTCTTTGCAAAACCCGCATGTTTCCAGATACACCAGGTAATGCCAGGAGCTGTTATCCGGGAGTTCCAGCACATCGATATCCTCGGGGCCGAGGCCGGATTTCTCATAGGCCTGCCGGGAAGCCGAATAGCTTTCACTCAGCATGGGAGCTTCGGCGACGGCCGGGCAGGACAGGGCGGAGATACGGATCGTCGGATCCCCGTATAT
>JBECKW010000303.1:0-3028 GCA_040235505.1 Desulfobacterales bacterium | reverse complement strand
ATTGAAAGGGCGGCAGCAAGCAAGAGAAAGCGTGTATTTTTCGCACTTCATCGAGGTGAGGACACCTGCATGTCGCCTGATCACTTCGACAAATATTATTGGCCTTATGCAAAAAAGCTTATTTCGGCTTTGGTGGATGAAGGTCTTTATCCGTGCGTATTTCTTGAAGGTGACTACACTTCGCGTTTGGAGTATTTTCTTGAATTGCCAAAAGGAAAAGTGCTCCTTCGTTTCGATTCTACGGACATGCGTAAAGCAAAAGATGTTCTCAAAGGGCATTTGTGCATCATGGGCGCGGTACCGGTCTCGCTGTTGCAATTGGGGACACCATCGGAGGTCGAAGATTATTGTAAAAAATTAATAGACGTGGTGGGCGAAGGTGGCGGATTTATCATGGCGCCGGCAGGAACGCCGGATGAAGCCAAGCCGGAAAACCTGAAGGCAATGATTGATATCACCAAAAAATACGGTCGCTACAACTAAACGGGGAAAAGATTATGACAAAAAAAAACGTACTAGCCGATGCAAGCAGCATGAGTGTCGAAGAATGGCATAACGCGATTGATGAATGGGTTGAGGATAGGAACAGAAAAAAAGGGGAGGTATTTATTCCCCCGGTGGGGATATATCCTCCTGAACTTAAAGCGGGGCTTGAAACAGGTATCAACAATGAATGGGTTACAACCGACCTGATAAGACACTATGCGGATTCGCTGGGTGATAAAAACCCACTCTGGCGTAACGAACAATATTGCAGGCGAACGAGATGGGGGGGCATTATCGCCCCGCCGACCTTTATGGACTGCATCGCCCCCACCTTTACACAAGATAAAACGCACCTGCCGCCGGGTGGTCGGGCACTTCCGGCCGGCGCCAAAAGAAAATGGCATCAAGTGATGCGCCCGGGAGATCGAATTCACGTCGTACAGCAATATCTGGGGGTTGAAGAAAAAAAGACCAAAGGTGACAAACCCTATCGAATGTTTTTCGATAATACAAGACGGACCTATTATAATCAAAGGGATGAGGTGTTTGCGATAGCGGATTGTCCTTTGATCATGCCGGTATTCTATCGTTTTGACGACAAGAAGACGGCTCTCAATCCAGAGACGGCCAAGCACGGTTATACCCAGGAGGAACTAGATAAGATACACGAGGCGTATGAGAATGAGAGCTTCCGGGGCGCTGAGACATTGTTTTGGGAAGATGTTCAGGATCAATCGGAACTCGATCCTATCGTCGCCGGACCGTTAAGCGCCGCCGACGGTGCTGCTTTTTGTTCCGCCATCGGTTATCTGGGAGCTTTCGGTATAAACTGGGACCTCATCAAAATCAGCAAATCCTGGCACCATATAGACCCTGAAACAAATGAATATCTTCGCGGTTCCGAAGTTCATTTCAATGATGCCGCCGGAAAGATACGGGGCGGAACCCGTTCGTTTACTTTCGGCGCCCAGTCGGAGGGCATGTTGGCCCGTCTGGTAACCACACGCATGGGGGATGATGCATTTATGAAAAGCTTCGAAGCGCAAAATAGAAGGCCATGGTATTTCGGTGATACCGTCTGGATAAAAGGAAGGGTTACGAAAAAATATAAAGAAGCAGACGAACACCTGGTTGATTTGGAGTTGGTCATGGAGAATCAGGTGGGGGTTGTCAATACAACCGGTGTTTCAACGGTTCGGTTGATGAGCAGAAGTCTGTAGCAATGAAACGTGTATTGTTCATTATCATTTTTAATAACAAAGGAGACGACAAATGGATTTTAAAGGAAAAGTAACAATTGTAACCGGTGCAGGACATGGTATTGGCGAAGGTATTTGTGATAATTTCGCCAAATTCGGATCTGATATTGCGATTTTTGAAATCAATATGGACGGGGCCAATAGAGTCGCCAAAAAGCTGCAGGAGAAGGGAGTTAAAGCAATCGCAATAGAAACAGATATCACCAACCAGGACCATGTAAACGACTCGGTTAAAAAGGTAGTCGATGAATTTGGCACCGTGGATATTCTGGTAAATAATGCGGGATATGTGATACCGAACCAGTCATGGTTTATTGACGAAAAAGCCGATTACTGGGACAAAGTCATCAACGTCTGTCTTAAAGGCACAATTTACTGCTCCAAGGCCGTTTTGGATTATATGATTCCAAAAAAATACGGTAAGATATGCAGCATCGCGTCTGACGCCGGCAGAGTGGGGCAAAGGGGCCAGGCGGTATATTCCGGCGCTAAAGGCGGTGTGATCGCGTTTTCCAAGGCCCTTGCGCAGGAAGTCGCCTATCACAAGATTAACGTAAACTGTGTTTGTCCGGGCGCCGTAAGAACTGACCATATGGATGAAATGCCACCGGAGATTGTGGCAAAAATCGCCAAGTCCTATTTGTTCAAACGGGTCGCGGAACCGCTTGATATCGCAAACGCGGTTTGTTTCTTATGCTCCGAGTACTCGTCATACATGACCGGACAGCCGCTCAGTGTCAGCAGCGGCTACACGATGATCGGCTAATCCTGAGAAACGGTATAATTTGGGGGGTGGATGAGGTTTGATGAATTCTCTCGGAAATCTCATCCACCTTTTAAAACTACCAAATCCGGTCGTTTATAAAATGCACCAGATTTTTGATGGAGATTTCTAATGAGCGCCAACATGAGTTGTGAGTATTGCTCCAGGCCGATTCTACAAAAAGCAATTGAAAAGAGCATTCGAGGCAAGCTGCATAAATTCTGCACGGAGTTTTGTTTTAGACTCTTTATCTATGATGTACCCACGATCTCCTACGACGATCTCAATGAGATGTACAAATTGAGATGTGTCGATATCAACGCTCCGGATTTCAAAACCTTAATTGTAGAAGAGGACTAGAACATGGCATTAAAAATAGATCAGCTTGCCGATGAAATTATCGAAACCGACTTTTTGATTCTGGGGGGCGGGCTGGTCGGCTGTATGGCCGCTTTGCGTGCACGGGAAAACAAAAATCTGGATGTCGCCATCGTTGAAAAGGGAACCATCCGGTGGGGCG
>JBECKW010000258.1:0-4327 GCA_040235505.1 Desulfobacterales bacterium | reverse complement strand
TTTCAGGCCCTCATCGACGAGGGTCATCTTCATTTCTTCGAATTCCCGGTTGACGAGTTTCACCGCTTCACCGCTCCAGCCGTAAGATCCGAAAGCCGCTGCAATTTTATTCTTGGGCTTCAGGCCTTTCATATAGGTCAGTACATCGCTGATTGTCGGAAAGAGGCCGTTGTTGAGAGTCGGTGAACCCACAACCACGCCCCCCGCATCTAACACCTCGGTCATGATATCACTGCGGTGTGATTTCCGGATGTGGATGGGGAGCGCTTCCACCCCGGATTCCCGAATGCCGCCGGCAATGGCCAGGGCCATCTCCTCGGTGCTGTGCCACATGGTGTCGTAGATGATCACCGCTTTTTTTTTCGTCACGTGACTGCTCCACTCGGTATAGGCCTCGATGATCTTTGCCGGGTTATCCCGCCAGATGATGCCGTGGTCCGGGCAGATCATCCGGATCGGAAGCCCCATCCGGGTGATCCCCTCGATGGCTTTCAGAATCAGGGGCGCATACAGCAGCAGAATGTTGGCAAAATATTTTTTGGCATGGGGCATGATGGCATCCCCCACCTGATCGTCGAATTTATCGAAAGAGGCAAAGTGCTGTCCGAATCCGTCATTGGAGAAGAGAATTTCCTCTTCCTGCAGATAGGTAAACATGCTGTCCGGCCAATGGATCATGCGGGTTTCCAGAAATGAGAGGGTTCGTTTTCCCAGGCTCAGCGTTTCCCCATTTTTTACGGCGCGATATTTCCATGGCTGCGGGAAATGCCTGGAAAGATTTTTTTCTCCCATCTGGGAGCAGTAAATGGGCGTGTCTTCCCCAATGCGATGCATGACCCGGGGCAGGCCCCCCGAGTGGTCCATCTCCGTATGATTGCTGATGACGACATCTATCTTTTTCGGATCAATAATTTGGGCGATGTTGTCGAGCAGCTGGTCTGCGAATTCTTTTTTGACCGTATCCACGAGAGCGATTTTTTCGTCCATGATGAGGTAGGCGTTGTAGGTGGTGCCTTGATAGGTCGAATAGCCGTGAAAGTCGCGAATGTTCCAGTCGATAACACCCACGTCATAAACGCCTTCTGCAATTTGAATCGGTTTCATATTGACTCCTTGATCTTCATAAAATCAAAACGGGCGGCACTATAATGAAACGCCCTTTTCCCCGAAAAAATGCCGCCGGCGAAAAAGGGCTCAGGTTCATCCTAATTATAGGGTATCGGGCATCGGCTGAAAAAGATTCAGCTCGGCGTTATTCCTCGGGCTCGAAATCATCCTTGCTTGCGCCGCATACCGGACATTCCCAATCGTCGGGCAGATCTTCAAACTTGGTTCCCGGTGCCACGCCATTATCGGGATCACCTTGTTCCGGATCATACACATAACCACAGATAGAGCAGACGTATTTTTGCATTTTTTATCCCTCCTGTTAGGCGTTAATATCCTTTGAGTCTTTTTCTTTCTATAATGAGCCGACAAGTTCGGCAACTCTTTTTTCAATATCGTCCCGAATGGTGCGCATGGCCGCCATGTCACCATCGGTCGGGTTCGGGAAATTCCATTCCAGGCGTCGAATGCCCACAGGCTCTGGAAAATTTTCTCCCTGCCCGATGGCCACCATAATATCCGGTACGGTTTCCCGAAGGGCGGATTCAATCGGCCGTGGGGTTTGAAACGCCATGTCGATGCCGTGTTCCGCCATGGCGGAAACCATCATGGGATTGATCTCATCGGCCGGTCGGATGCCTCCGCTGCAGACTTCCACTCGATCACCGGCCATAATCCTGGCAAACGCCGCCGCCATCCGGCTGTGGCCGGCATTATCCGAGCAGGCGAACAGGATCTTCTTTCTGTTTTGAAACGGTGCAAAGATTCTGGCAGCACACAATCTGACATCTTCGGCCGCCGTGGGATGCGCCGCCATGTCTCCGTATTTCTCAACTCCCCGGTACGTAAGGCTTTCATCATAGGCGGCATCCACCGCATCGAAAAAGTACCGTGCCGTCAGATGGACCCCGTCAAAGAGCTTTTGACCCTTGGAGGCGCCGACGGCCAGTAAGCATCCCCGGCGCATACCGGCGTTCGGATCCCGCAGTTTGAGCTTGTACTTTCGCGCCCAGAAAACCTGACACCGATCGATCAAGGCTTTCAACTGGGCCGTGACATTAAAGAAGAAAACCGGTGAGGCGGCCACGATGACATCCGCCCATCGAATCTGAGAGTAGATTTGTGTCTTCATATCGTCTTCGATGGGGCAAATCCCTTTTTTCTCGCAGACGATATACTCTCTGCAGGGCTGGATATTCTGCCTGTCCGCTTTCACCGTGTGGATTTGCGCACCGAATTTCTCCGCTTCTTTCAAGAATGTGGAGAGAAGAAAATGGGAGTTACCGTTTCTCCTCGGACTGCCCTGAAGCCCCAGTACTCTCATATTTCAATCACTGTCCCCGTGACATTTCCGGCACGAGCGCGGTCCGGAAGGTTTGCCGGCGGCGGCCCGCTCCCGGTGGCATTTAATGCACAGGTCGTTCATTACCTGTCGGGGAGCGAGGGTGCCTTCTTTTAACAAAAGGTCGATGCTTCCAGCTTTCTGCGGAAACAGCGCGTGGCAGGTTTCGCAAGTGATCCCTTCGGTTTCCTGGTGCTGCCTGTGCGGAAAAGAGACCGTCCCCTTCGGACCTGCATCGATCATGATCTTATCCGGCCCTTTGTCAATTTCCGCCATCGTGCTTGCGCAGAACATGACGGCGAAAACAAGCATGACAAGGCCTGTTGTCCCGGCAATTCGATAACGTCTCACGGCGACACTTTCCCGGCTTCGCCGGTCAACTTGCAGGATGAGAAATCGATCGGTTTCCCGCACGATGCACAGAGATGGGCCTTGTCAAACTCATCCGAAAAGATTTCCTTTTCTTCACCGCATTCGCTGCATTTGCAGGTGAAGGATTTCAAGAGCTTGAAATTAGCATAACCCGGGCAATGTTGTGGTGTTGTGGCCATGATGCCTCCATTATCTGATTGCTGCGTTTTTCAATATCTTGCACCTTTCTCTACGTCTATCCGTTGTTCCTTCGGTGCCATAGAAGAAAGGAGTTGTCACAAAGCCATCATCATTTTGCTTGCGATATCGCCTCCATATGCCTGCGCCATCTGGATGCCGCCGCCAAGCGTGCTGGCCTTCAGCCGGAGGGGCGTATCCACCATTTTCATCTGAAAAATATGTGTCATGGTTTCGAAAATTCGATCCGGGGCTTCTCCGCTCCATCCGAAGGCGCCGAAAGCACCGCCGATCTTCCCCTGAAGGTCGGCTTTTTCGGCCAGGAACAGAACGGTTTTCATGATTGGCAGCATATCGCCATGGTATGTGGCGGATCCAAGTACTACGGCATCATAGCCCTGAAGATCGCGTTCCTTTTTGATGGTGTTTGCATTGACAACAATTGCTTCAGCACCTGCCATTCGTATCCCTTCGCCGATCAGTTCGCCGATGCGAAGGGTTTCGCCTGTTCTCGTGGCGCACACAATCAATGCTTTGCCCATGGGACACCTCGCAGTTTCTGAAAACTGTTGTGTTTATCAGGCTTTCCAAAGCCCGTGGAGGTTGCAGTATTCCCGGGCGGTAATGTTGGACGCTTCAACTTGGAAAGTCGCTTCCGGGGCGTCGCCCGGTTTCAAATATTGCCGGTATGCCTTGCCGTCCGCAAGGATCTCGATCCATTCGATATAATGCTTTGCTTCCATGGGATGGGCAACGCTGCCGACACGCACCTTGACGCCGCCGGGCACTTTCTCAATCACCGGTACATGCTTTTCCTTGGCGGCGTCCACCGTGTTTTCCACCATGAGTTTCATGGGCTCTCCGCAGCAGACAAGCTCTCCGCCGCCACCGTGCAGAACTTCTACAATATTCCCGCATGCTTCGCATTTGTATACTTCGTATCTTTCCGCCATTTTTCATCTCCTTGTTTTTTTTAGTAGTTTTCGCCTAAAAGCTCGAAATGATCCCGGGGATGCGCGCAGGCAGGGCACTCATCGGGCGCCTCTGTTCCTTCGTGGAGATACCCGCAGTTTCTGCAGCGCCAGACCACTGTCTGATCGCGTTTAAAGACCCGGCCCGCCTTGATGTTGGCCGCAAGTGCCAGATAGCGTTTTTCGTGCTGTTTTTCCGCAACGGCAATGGCTTCCATGACCGCCGCAATTTCATCGAACCCTTCTTCCCGGGCGATTTTGGCAAACCCAGGGTACATATCCGTGTATTCTTCGTTTTCTCCTGCTGCCGAGGCTATCAGGTTGTCTATGGTGCTGCCAATGACTCCCGTCGGGTAAC
>JBECKW010000255.1:0-17605 GCA_040235505.1 Desulfobacterales bacterium | reverse complement strand
TGCCCTCACACTTGGCATGAAAGCCACCCTTCTCTTCCGGCCACAACGGTTTCACCCATACCCGACTCCGGAATTTCTCCGGCCCGGGCAAGAAGCTCGCCGAGGGGCTGAAAAACGATATCCCGCTCGTTTGCCTTCATCAGAAAATCCTGAAACAGCTCCCGGCACGCAATCCCCTCGACCTCGGCGTGGATGGTCAGGACGTTGAAAGTGTCCGGTTGGATCATATCCAGCAGCCGGTCGTTATAGGTTTCCGGCGTACAATCCCGGCCGATCAGCTCGTCGTAGGTCGGCAGGGTGGCGGGCACCTGGACATGATCGAAGCGCTTGCCGCCGATCACCGGCCGGAAAAGGGAGGCGCCCCTGCAATCGGATTCGTACCGGAAGGGAAAGCGTTCCAGGGCCCGAAGCGCTTCGGGGGTGACCCGCCAGGCGGGGGCTGCAAAACAGTCCGGAGCTCTTCCAAGGATACGGGACATCAGGTCGAAGGCTTTCCGGATGTCGGCTTCCACGGCGGACGCATCCAGTTTCTCAATTTTCTTCTGCCACCGGTGATGGTCCCAGGCATGAACGCCCACCTCGTGGCCGGCCGAAGCCGCCGCGCGGATGGACGCCGGGCATTTTCTGCCGATCACGGGCCCGGGCCAGAAAGTCCCGCGAAGAAGAATATCCCAGCCGTAGAGGCTGGCCGCCCGGGTCCTGAGCATCTTCACCAGGAATGCGGGACGCAACAGGCGCCACAGATGGCGTCCCATATTGTCCGGCCCCACCGAAAAGAAAAAACTGGCCCGGATGCCGTGACGGCCCAGAAGATCGATCAGGTTGGGGACCCCGAGGCGGGTGCCCCGAAGGGTATCGACATCTATTCGCAGGCCGACATGCCGCATGAATCCCCCGCCTCGCACCCGACCACGTCGTTCAGGAAATAATCCAGGGTTTCGCTCACCGACTGTTCAAAGGGCACCTGCGGGTTCCATCCCAGGATCTTTCTTGCCTCGCGGATGGACGGCCGCCGGTGCTGCACGTCCTGGTACCCGGCGCCGTAAAATGCCTGGGCTTCGATGTGCTGCAGCCCACCGTCGGGCGGGAAGTGGGAGCGGAGCGGATGGTTTGAGAATTTCTCCAGGAGAACCTCCGCCAGTGCCTGCATGCTGAATTCGTTGTCCGGGTTTCCGATATTGAAAATTTTACCGTTGCAGCTATCGTCCCTGTTTTCGATAATCCGGAAAAGGCAGTCGATGCCGTCCTTGACGTCGGTGAAGCAGCGCTTCTGGCGACCGCCGTCCACGAGACGGATCGGCGTGCCTTCCACGAGGTTCAGAATGAACTGGGTAATTACCCGGGAACTGCCGATCCGGGCCGACTCGAGGGAATCGAGCCTCGGCCCGACCCAGTTGAAAGGCCGGAACAATGTGAAATTGAGCCCCCGGGTCGTGCCGTAAGCCCAGATCACCCGATCGAGCATCTGCTTGCTGCACGAGTAAATCCAGCGCTGCTTGTGGATGGGACCCAGCACGAAGTTGGAGTCCTGTTCGTTGAATTCGGGATCCCGGCACATGCCGTAGACTTCCGAAGTGGAGGGAAAGATCAGGCGCTTTCCATATTTGGCGCAGTAGCGCACTACACGGAGGTTTTCCTCGAAATCCAGTTCAAAGACCCTCAGGGGATTGCGGACATACTCGATGGGAGTGGCAATGGCCACCAGCGGCAGGATAACGTCGCATTTTCGGACATGATACTCGATCCATTCCCGCATGATGGAGATATCGCCTTCCGTGAAATAGAAATCGGGATGCCCCATCAGGCGCTCGACGGTGTTGGCGCACAGATCCATCCCGTGGACTTCATACCGCCCGCTCTCCAGGAGCCGCTCGCTCAGGTGGTTGCCGATGAAACCGTTGACCCCCAGGATCAGGATCAGTTTTTTCCGCTGCCGCTCGGCCGTGGCTCCGGCCTGTGCGTTAAGCCGCATACCGGGCTTGAGCCCGAGTTCCAGCGCCAGTTGCCGCCCCCCCACGTAAACACCGGCTTCACTCTGCCCGAAACGCACCACTACCGCACCGCTTCCACAGGCAATGGTCACCGGATCGGTGGAAATGATCGTTCCCGGAACGGCATTGGACGAATTTTCGGCGATCGAAACCTGCCAGATAATGCACTTTCGATTCCCGAGATAGGAAAAGGCGCCGGGATAGGGACGGGTCACCGCCCGCACCAGATTCCGGACCGCCTCGGCATCCTGATTCCAGTCGATTTCGCCGTCCGCCGGCTTTCTTCCGCCAAAGTAGCTTGCCGCCAAGGGATCCTGGGGAATACGCTCCGCACGGTTTTCCAGAAGTTTCGGCAGCAGATCGTTCAAAAGTTCCCCGGAAGCCTCGGCCATTTTCTGATGCAGACTCAGGGCGGTATCTTCCGGGTCGATGGGAACCGGCTTTTGTCCGACGATATCGCCTGCATCGGGTCGGGGCGTCATGTAGTGGAGGGTGACACCGGTTTCCGTCTCCCCGTGAATCAAGACCCAGTTCACCGGACACCGGCCCCGGTAGCGGGGCAGAAGGGAGCCGTGAAGATTGAGGCAGCCCGCCGGCGGTATTTCCAGAATCTTTTTCCCCACCATATTTCGGTAATAAAAAGAAAAAATGACATCCGGGGACATTTCCCGAATTCGCTCCACCCAGAGGGGATGGTTGATATCCTCCGGCGCATATACCGGGATATCCCTGGCAGCCGCCAGTTCGGCTACGGACTCGAACCAGGTATTTTCATTCGGATCGTCTTCATGGGTGAACACCGCCTGAATCTCGACTCCCCGGTCAAGAAGCGCCCGGATCCCGACGCATCCGATGTTGTGATAGGCAAAGACAACTGCTTTCATTAAGATCTCCCCCGTTGGTGGTTAACGTTCCGAACCCTCGGTCCGGGCTTTGTGTTAGGCGTCGTCGGCCGATGTCCCCGCGCCGAGAATTTCCTGGATAAAAAACCGGGGCCGGCCCCGAACATCGTGATAGATCCGGCCGATATATTCGCCGATCAGACCGAGTCCGACAAACTGGGCCCCGATAAAAATAAAGAGAACGGCAAACAGCGTAAAAACACCTTCGGCAGCCCATGTAGCACCATAGAGGAATCGAAGCAACATGAGAAAAATGCCGAACCCGATGCCGCAAAGCGAAATCCCGGCCCCCATGAAGGACAGCAGGCGCAAGGGGAAGGTGGACATGGAGGTCAGTAGATCGAACTGAAGGGATACCAGTTTTAAAAAGCTGTACTTGGATTCCCCGTCCCGGCGGGGAGCATGTTCCACGGGGATTTCGACCGTGCTGGCGGCAAAGCTGTTGGCCAGGATAGGGAGAAAGGTGGAGCGCTCCCGGCATTGGAGAATGGCGTCGACCACGGAGCGGCGGTAGGCCCTCAGCATGCAGCCGTAATCGTGCATCATGACCCCGGTGGCCTGGCGAACCATCCGGTTGACCACGAGGGACGCGATCCTGCGGAAAGCGCTGTCCTGCCGGTTCTGACGCACGGTGCCCACCACATCGACCCCCTTGTCCACCATCTCCCGCACCAGATTCGGGATCTCCTCGGGTGGATTTTGAAGATCGGCATCCAGGGTTATGACCATTTCTCCCCGGCTCTGGCCCAAGCCGGCAAAAACGGCTGCATGCTGGCCGTAATTGCGATTCAGGAATACGGCGATCACCTCGCCGTGTCGGTCGGCGGCCTGGGATAAAAGATCCCGGGAGCCGTCTTTGCTCCCGTCATCCACGAGAATGATTTCGAAGCTGCGGCCTGCCCTTCCGCAGGCGGCCAGGCAGCGTTCGATGAGTTCCGGCAGGTTTTCCCTTTCGTTATAAACCGGAATGACTACGGAGAATTCCGGTGTGCTCATGCCAGCACCTCCTTAATGGCCGTCACCACATCGTCCACATCTTCCGGCGTCATGTCCGGGAACAGCGGAAGGGAGCAGATCCGGTCCGAATTCCAATCGGTGGCCGATAGGGCACCTTTGGTAAGCTTCAAGGTTTCGCGGTAGTATTTCTGGCGGTGAACGGCCTTGAAGTGAAGGCCGGTTCCGATATTTTTCTTTTTCAGCTCGGCCATGAAGGCGTCTCTTCCCATTCCCGCTTTTTCAGTATCGAGGCGTACGATAAAAAGATGCCAGGCATGCCGCATGGGATACGTCGGCAGACCCAGCGGAAAGACCTCCGGCACATCGACCAGAAGCTCCAGGTATCGCCGGGCCAGAAGCGCCCGTTTTTCAATGAATCCGTCAAGTCGCGCCAGCTGCCCCAGACCGAGGACGGCCGCAATATCCGTCAGATTATATTTATATCCCGGCTCCATTACCTCCGCCTGGGGGGATCGCCCCTGCTGGTTCCGGTCATAGGCATCCACCCCGAGACCGTGAAATTTCAGCCGACGGACACGCTCAAGCAGCGCCGGGTCATCGGAGCACAGCATCCCGCCCTCGCCGCTGGTAATGTTTTTAATGGGATGAAATGAAAAGATGGAAGTGCCGTGGCGGCCGATTTTTTCTCCACGGTATTCGGTGCCGACAGCGTGGGCGGCATCCTCCACGAGATGGATGCCTTTCCCCGAGGCAAGCTGACGGAGCGGCGCCATGTCCGCCGGGGCACCCGCAAAATGAACCGGTACGATCAACCGCGTTCGATCGGTCACAAGCGGCTCGACCGTTTCTCTCGAAACCATGAGGGTATCCCGATCGATATCCGCAAACACCGGCGTGGCACCGGCAAGAACGATCAGGTTCACCGTGGACACCCACGTCATGGAGGGCGTGATCACCTCATCCCCGGGGCCGATGCCCAGGGCGGCCAGAACCAGATGCATGCCGGCGGTGGCGGAGCAAAGCGCCACCGCTCCTTCGGCGCTGCAGTATGTCTGAAACGCCCTTTCGAATTCGGCCGCCTTGGCACCGGTGGTGATCCATCCGGAGCGAAGGACCTGCGCGACATCCGATATTTCCGGTTCACTGATGGACGGTTTGGAAAACGGAAGAAACGTATCTCTCATAACATATCACCTCTGTTTGAACTCCATGGCATTGGCGGCACAAGAAACAGCCCGGCTCCCATTGGATATAATTTTGATTGGTTCATAGCAGATTTTTATGAAGAATAAATGAAGAAAATATCAGAATCGACCCCTTAGAACCGGATCGATCGATACACCCGCCTGCCTTCGGGAATATCAAGCGCCTCCAGGTGAACCGGATTTGAGTATCCGGAGGATATTTTCAGATCATGAACGCCCGCATCCAACTCGATCCGCACCAGGGTCATGTGACCCGGCAGTGTCTCCCACGAGCGGACATCGGCTTCCTCGAGCAGGAAAAAAACGATCCGGGCCATGGCCTCGCCCAGCTGATTATGCTCCCCGATTTCATTGGCAATACTTTCTTTCGCCCCCGCACGCAATGCCTGCCTTGTAAGATATGCAGCCGAACGGTCGTTAAGAGACTTCCGGTCCACGTCCCCCAGGTCAGTGGATACCTCTAAGGGGGTGATATCCCGATCGTCGCAACGAAACGTCAGCGGTGGGGCCGGTTGGGAATCGGTATAGCGAGGGACCGAAATCCGGATGGAAGGGGGAAACGCCATATCCGTCGAGATCTTATGCGGCACGCGACCCTGCCCGACGAATAGGACCAATTCCCCTTTTCCGGGCGGAATGGCGACAGCCGCGAAGTCTCCGCCGCCCATGGCTTTGGACAGTTTTTCGTACTCGATCCGGGCATCGTCCGGAAGCTGCATATTTTCGAAACACAGCGCGATGAGCGCCCTGGAAAAATAGTCGTCCGTCAGGGAGCCGGGATGTGCATCGTACACTTCAAGTGCCTGCCGGGCTTCCACCAATGCATCTTCGTAATCGTAGTCAAGCAGATAATCCATCATCAGGAAGGTATGCACCCAGAGCCGTTCGCCGTATTCCCCCTTGTAGGTGGTGACCCGGTCATTGATCAGCACCGCGGATGTCTGTTCCGATGCGCTGATCTGTTCCTGCTGCTTCATGAATCGGGAGGCGTCCAGCAGCGCTTCCGTGCTTTTCTCATATGCCCCGGAATAGTGAAGGATCACCCCATCTTCCATATAGCAGAGGAGGCGATCCTTCTTTGAAATGTCGGTACAGTCTTCCAGACTCCTGCCCGCTTTCTCGAGGTCCCCCCCATAAAACGCATCTCTGGCCTTTTGAAGCGGCAGGCTGGAACAACCTGTCAAAATAAGGATAAAGATCGCCCCGAAGGCGATATGTTTTGCCATTCGAGGCTACCAGCCGATAATGGGTTGCGACGCTTCCCGGGCAAGCTCCGCCTGGTCCGCGTACACGATTTCCCCTGTTTTCAGATCCGTGATGGTGAGATCCAGGCTGTAATAGATCCGCTCTTTTCTCATGAGGCGCCACTGCTTGGGCTGCTCTTTCTTGATAGAGCGCAGGGTTCCGCTCAAAATATAGTCCGCCCCGAGCTGCCGCCCCTGTTCCACCCGCTGGGCCGGGTCCACATATCCCTGGTACTGGTAGCCGGTTTCCCTTTCAATATTTTCCCGCTGGTTTTCATTGATGAACCGGAATTTTCCGGACTGGATCAGTTTCATTCGAATGTCGTCCGTAATCCCCCCGGTGCTGATATGCTCGGAGGTTTCGTTCACCACCGGATAGACAATCAAAATCGGCTTGGTTTCCTGAACCGGAAAAACCGAAGCCGCGATCAGCGGTTTAACGAGTCTCTCGACAATTTGTTTTTTATCCGAAAAATCGTAGGTCGCGTCATAGTGCGTTTCTTTTTCCGGATTGAGGTTTTTCGTGGTCGCCATGCAGCCCGCCAAAACAAGAAAAGCGAAACAAGCCGTGATGATAAGAGATCCAAAACGATTTTTCTGCATGTTCTCATCTCCTTTGTGTGGTGATTATCTCCCTTTATGGCTTAAATTTATCCTTTTTTTATAGGCCTGAAGGGATGCGTCGATATGAGATAAACAATAGCCCACCCCGTAAAAAAATCAAGTGGAGAACTCTGAAATCGGCTGCAATACGTGACGCCGCGGTACTGTTTAGTTTTGACAAAAATGCTGCCACCCCATACAATTACTCTACGAAAAGAACGAATCCATACAATTGTTAACCAAATGATTTTCAAGGAGGTAACCATGGAGCTTTATGAAGCGATGGAGAAGAGAAGAACGATCCGTGTATTTAAAGCGCCTGCCACCGAGCAACAGCTGAAAAAAATAGTCCTGGCCGGGACCAAGGCCCCGTCCGCTCGAAACATACAACCGTGGGAATTCGTCCATGTGGAGGACCCGGCGCTCGTGGAGCAGATCGCCCAGATCAAGTACGACATCACCATGAATATGGCCAAAGGCAACCCGGACGCCGAAAAAATGGCAACAAAACAGAAAGATTCGTTTAATAATGCATCGGTCCTTGCGGTCTGCTACCAGCCCATGGGAGAAGCCAGTACCTGGCTGGCCATCGAAAACATTAGCCTGGCAGCCGTGGCTGAAGGTCTGGGTAGCAGTATCGCCTTTTACATGGGGGAACCGAAAGCAAAGGTCGAAAAGCTGATTGGGTTGCCGGAGGGGTATGGACTCACGTGCATTCTGAAGGTCGGCGTGCCGGGTGAGGAAGGCTTCGATCGGAATAACAGCCCCTATGGTCCCAGAAGACCCGAGTATACTTGGCTTCATAAAAACAAATACGAAGCCAAGTAGGCCGGGATGCCAGGACGCTTGGAGGCTGGGAGGCGGGACAGCTAAAGACCTTCTCCGACGATACGCGCTGATGTGTAGATGCCCCTGATAAAGGGCTCTAAAGTGCACTCAAGTACCTGTAGTTAAGATGCTCCGCCGATTACAAAAAGGCCACCGATAATCACTGGTGGCCTTTTTCGCTTTTTAGCCTTAGCTTCCCAACCTCCTCGCCTCCCAGCCTCCCAGCATCCGGCTTGCCGGATTAGGCATTCGCCTTGTTACTCCTTGGCATACCCCACCGGAAGCACGAGAAGCACATGCTGGGTGTCGGTCAGCTTGAGCAGGGTCTTCATTTTTGCTTCGTCGATGGCCGCTTTGGGATGGGTGAGAAGTCCGTTCCCCGAGCAGAACAGCATGATATTCTGGGCCACAAGACCTGTATCGATGCAGCCCCACTCAAATTTCTTCTCCGTCGTCCCGATGCGAAATCTTGCATTTTCAGACACCAGAAGCAGTTCAAGCGGATAGTCGAAAGAGGTCATGGCGCCGCCGCGACCAGCGCCCATCTCACCAGCAGGTGCCCCCTGCCCCTGCTGGGGTCCGGTGGCCTGTCCACCGGCCTGCCCGGGACCTGCCGCCCCTGCCGGGGCCCCTGGGGGGGGACCGGACGGTCCGGGTCCGCCCCCCATTTTCATGCCGATATCCGAGCGATGATCACCGGCAGCCACCGGGTTCAGGGCATGCTCGGCAGCATCGTAAAGATACACGCCCGCTTTCGTAAAGACATAGATATCCACATCCTGTGCATTCATGGCAGAGGCGGCCGTGCGTTTCTGGCTATCCGGACGGTTGATGCCGTTGGCCGCCCAGAGCAGGTCGGACAGGTCCTTGAGCGAAAGCTCCTTGTCGGACCATTTGCTCGTATCCCTTGCGGTTTGCCTCAAGGAAAGGGCTTTCATGATTGAAGCCCCCCGGTCCATATCAGGGCTGCTCAATTTGATTTTCTGAAGCTCCTGCGCATGGACCGAAGTAAAGGTTGACAGAAGAAAAGCGACGACAAGAAAAAGTTTTGCCATTTTCATCTCGACCTCCTGAAGCTTTGGTCCCGTGAACTGAAAAACGGTGTTTCTCAATCGAACGGGGACGGGTTGAACGAAAATTTAAACCTGATCAGGAAATACATATTTAGACAGGATTGACAGGATTAACAGGATATTTTTTTCAATAAATCCTGTCTAAAAGTTTTTGTTTCGATACTAAACGCGGCAGGTAATTCGTCTCGCCAAAATTTTGGGCATATGCGAATAACACAATTGGATTTATATGCCGACAGCGGCAATGTAATCAAGAAAAATCGGCACAAGCATCCTATTTGGGCGCCATCCCTTTGCGGAACAGCGCCTTAACGGCGCCCGGGTCGTTTCCCGCCACCCGCTTTCCGCTGACGGGATTCATCGCCACCCGCACCATGCCCTCCGGTTCAGAAAACACCTGGTAGGGTCGGGTCACCATGGCCTTTTCCATGAATTCAACCCAGATCGGCAATGCCGCCTGCGCGCCGGTTTCACCTTTCCCAAGAGTTTCGTACTTATCCTGCCCCACCCAGACACCGGTCACGATGGAGGGGGAATACCCGACGAAAAGTGCATCCTTGAACTGGTTGGTGGTTCCTGTTTTACCGGCCACGGGACGCCCCAGGGACAGAGCCTTTCGGCCGGTTCCCTCCCGAACCACCGCCGAAAGCATGTCGGTGGTAATGGCCGCGGTTTCCGGTGACATGACAATCTGCCGGACGGGCCTTGCGCGCCAGAGCACATGCCCCGAGTGATCCACGATCTCCATGACACCGAACGGTGCGATCGATTCACCGCCGGATGCAAACACGCGATAGGCGGCGGTGAGATCGATCAGACGAACGGTTGAACTTCCGAGGGCCGAGGAGAGGTCGGGGTCTATGGGGGTAGTAATGCCCAGTTGATGGGCGAATGCCGTGACCGGTGAAATTCCGAGCGTTTCAAAAAGCCGGATGGCCGGAATGTTTCTGGACTCCGCCAGCGCCCTTCTGAGTGTCATTTCCCCCTGATAAGTCTCCGAGTAGTTTTCGGGCGTCCAATCCCGGCCGCCGTTTGCCCCTGGAAATACCACCGGGGCATCCAGCAAAAGTTTGTTTTGAGACATTCCCTGGGATATTGCGTAGGCATATACGATCGGCTTGAAGGCGGATCCGGGCTGTCTCAGGGCGGAAACAGCTCGATTAAACTGGCTTTCCTGGAAGTCTTTGCCCCCGACCATGGCTAAAATTCCGCCGCTTGAAACATCCAGGGAAACCAGGGCGCATTGCGGTTGCGGATCGGAAATGCCCCGAAGTTTCATCCGATGCGCCAGGGCGAGCAGTCCGTTTTCGGCGGCCGCCTCCGCCGCTGACTGAAATTTATAGGAAAGGGTGGTGTAGATGCTGAGCCCTCCTTTATAGAGAGACGCATCCCCAACGGTGTCCTCCAGAAATTCCTCGATGTGGTTTACAAAATACGGTGCCTTCATTCCGGTCGAAGAGACCGATGAGGTGTCGAGCACTGGCTCCTTCAGGGCATGAAGATAATCCGTCTCTTTAATCAGACCCGTATCAAGCATCTGCTTCAGGACGATGTCCCTGCGTTTTCGGGCAAGATCCGGATTGACCAGGGGGGAATACCGGGACGGCGATTTGGGCAACCCGGCAATCAAGGCACACTGGCTTAAATCCAGATCCGTAACGGGTTTATTGAAGTAAACCCTGGCTGCGGACTCCACGCCATAGGCCCCGCTTCCCAAATAGATTTGATTCAAATACAGTTCGAGAATCTCATCCTTGGTGTATCTTCGTTCAAGCTGAAACGCCAGAATTGCCTCTTTGATTTTTCGAACCACCTTTTTTTTACGGGTTAAAAAGAGGGTTCTGGCCAGCTGCTGGGTGATGGTACTGGCGCCCTCCTTGAAATCCCCTGCGATGATATCCTTCGCAATTGCACGGAGATTGCCCTTGATATCGATACCGCAATGCCTGTAAAAACTTCTGTCCTCCGTGGCCAGAAGCGCGCTTTTCAGGTAGGCCGGAACTTTGGAAAGAAGGACCGGATCACGCTTTTCCAAAAACAGTTCGGCAAGCAGAACCTTATCGGCCGAATACACCCGGGTGATTGCCGACGGGGTGAAGTTTTCAAGTTCACGAATCTGGGGGAGATCCCGGGTCAGGGCCAGGAAGGCGCCAACCAGCGCGCCGCTGAAAATTCCCACCAGCAGGATGGCGCCCATGATTATTTTTTTCGAAACCGCTTTTTTCATCTTCCTGCATTCAAGCCCGAAGCATCAATCTCCCGAAGTTATTGCCATAAACGCCTTGACGAGGTATCCGAAACTCTATACGTAGGGGAACATCAGGTGTCGGTACAACGAATGAAATAATACATGAAAAACAACAAAGACACAAAGGTCACAAAAGAAACACCGAAGAGGAGACTTTCATGAGCCACGACCACGACCACGATCACCATCATCATTCCCATGACCAAAGCTCAGAATTGAGCATCGAAGAAAAACTCGTCAAGTTGCTGGCGCACTGGATGCAGCACAATGAAGAACACGCGAAGTCCTACGAAATGTGGGCTCAGCGGGCGACATCCCATGGGCTTGGGGAGGTGGGCGCTCTTATTGAAACAGCGACAAAAAAAACCCGGGCCGCCGACGAGGATTTCAAAGCGGCGCTTGCGGTTCTGAAAAACGAATCTCTCTAGGGCGGAAAATGCAAAGGTGAAAAAATATTTTTCCCGCAGGCGCAGAGCCGCTGAGAACAGCAAGAAGCTGAGATGATAAGAGGTTGAGAAGCTCAAGAAAATATCAGATTTGATCATTGCACTTTTTTCTCAACATCTTACCTTCTCAATTTCTTACCTTCTGTTATTGCAGTTCTCCGCGTCTCTGCGCCTCTGCGGGAAAAATTTCATTTAGTTTTGGCTGCCCTGAAACAATACTATCTGAAAACCACATTATTCAGACAATCTCATCCATCTGAACCCACTCTTCTGATCAGATCGTTGATTTCGCAACCGTTCCTCAGGACGACATCCGCGAGGGTATTCGGTTGGACAAATTCGGCGGGGTGTGAATCTTCGCCGAGCAGCGCCATGATCCGGTCCGGCCGTGCCGGCCCTTTCCGGGTCAGGATCTCCACGGCTTCCCCCGCAAAGAACTTGTTTCGGACGTCAAGCCGGACCCGGTTTTTTCCTGCGCTTGAAATTACCCTCCCGATCAGCCGCTGGGGGGTCTCCGGCGCCTCCAGGGTTTCCGTGGGCAGGGGTGGGGCCGGTCTGCCGAAATAGAAGCCTGTGCCGTAAGGCCGGTGGCTGATGCCGCCCAGTTCCCGAAGCCAGTTTTCTTCCACGCGGTAGGTTTCGGGATCATCGTGGTACCGGTCAACGGCCTCCCGGTAGGTTTTTACCACCGAGGCCACGTAATTGATCCCCTTCATGCGGCCTTCGATTTTGAGGGAATCGATGCCGGCTTCGACCAGCTGGGGCAGATGCTCGATCATGCATAGATCGCGTGAGCTGAAGAGGTACGTCCCCCGTTCGTCTTCCTCAACAGGAAAATACTGGCCCGGGCGCGTCTCTTCCATCACCGCATATTTCCAGCGGCAGGGGTGGCAGCACTCGCCCCGGTTCCCGTCCCGGCCGGTTAGAAAGTTGCTCAGAAGGCAGCGCCCGGAATAGGAAATGCACATGGCCCCGTGGACAAAGGCCTCAATTTCGATATCCGAACGTTCCGCAATCAACCGGATCTCTTTAAGGGACAGCTCCCTCGCCACATTGATCCGGGAGACGCCTGTCCTCTTCCAGAAACGGGCGCTAAGGTAATTGGTGGTATTTGCCTGGGTGCTCAGGTGAATCGGAATCTTCGGAATACGTTCGGCGGCCAGCATCACGACCCCCGGGTCGGCGATAATAACCGCGTCGGGTCCCATGGCGCCCAACCGCTCCAGATAGCCGGAGATGGCTTCCAGTTCATGATTTCGCGGGAAGATATTGCAGGCGACGTAGATTTTGACATTCCGGGCGTGGGCGAAATCCATCGCCGCTTTGAGTTCTTCCTCCGTAAAATTCCCCGAAAAATTTCGAAGACTGAACTCCTTTCCCGAAACATATACAGCATCCGCACCGTAGTGAACGGCGATTTCAAGCTTTTCAAAACTGCCGGCCGGCGCCAGCAGCTCAACCCTTTTCATACCGACCTCTGATAGAATAATATTGCCCCAGCCATCTGATCCCTGACCTATCGCCTATCGCCCCTCGCCTATAGCCTCTTTCTCAATCAATTCCTTCATAACTCCTGCAGATTCCCCTGCCATGGTCGAGGTGGTGTGTCCCTTCAAAGCATCTCCCTGTCGTATTTCAGCATGTTGATCAGATAGCTGCCGTACCCGGTCTTCGCCAGCGGTTCGGCAAGCTTCCGTATCTGCCCGGCGTCGATATAGCCGAGGCGGTAGGCGATCTCTTCGATGCAGGCGATCTTGAGCCCCTGCCGGTTTTCGATGGCCTCGATGAAGTTGTTGGCCTGCATGAGGGTTTCGTGGGTGCCGGTATCCAGCCAGGCAATCCCGCGTCCCAGCTTTTCGACAAAAAGTTGGCCCATTTTCAGATATGCCATGTTCACGTCGGTGATTTCCAGCTCTCCCCGGGCCGACGGCTTCAGCCCCGCGGCAATGTCAAGGACCTGGTTGTCGTAAAAATAGAGCCCGGTGACCGCATAGTTGGATTTGGGGATTTGCGGCTTTTCCTCGATGGATTCCGCTTTCCCTTCCCGGTCGAAACTGACGACACCATATCGCTGGGGGTCCCGGACCCAGTACCCGAATACCGTGGCGCCGGCATCACGCCGGGCGGCCGCCTGGACAATATGGGAAAGCCCCTGGCCATAGAAAATATTATCCCCCAGCACCATGCAGACATTTTCGTTTCCTACAAATTTTCTACCGATTACAAACGCCTGGGCAAGGCCTTCCGGGTTGGGCTGCTCTGCGTATTCGAACCTGACCCCCCACTGGCCTCCGTCTCCCAGGAGTTGCCGAAACAGGGGAAGATCCCGGGGGGTCGAAATGATCAGGATGTCCCGGATCTTTGCCAGCATGAGCACCGCCAGCGGGTAATAGATCATCGGTTTGTCGTAAAGAGGCAGAAGTTGTTTGCTGACCACATGGGTGAGCGGGTAAAGCCGGGTCCCGGACCCGCCGGCAAGAATAATCCCTTTCATATCCTCTCCTTTAGTGATAAGGCTTCCTTTGTTCGGCAGCCGATATTGCTTCCGCGGCATGCGTTATATACCGAATTTAAAAGTATTCCTTCTTATCCTTTTTAAGGCGTTTCCGCAACCCTGAAGAAAACCTCCGCCAGGGCGTTTTCGTTGGTCTGCAGAACGAGAATGCAACACGTCCGGTCATTCCGGAGAAAATGCAGGAAGAGCACGTGAAGGCCTCAGAAACCGGAAAAAACATCGACATTATATGCCCAAACCGGCAAAGCCGGAAGCTGGGAGGCTGGGAGGCTGGGAGGCCCCGACGACAGGATCTTAGACTGGGAGGCAAACAACCCTCTACACATATGCACGTTTCGGCGCGGAGGTTTTGCTGTAAGGTTCTAACGGTGGTGGCAGCTTTTTTCTGGATGCTGATTTCAATCCCCGGCGATCTGGGCGCAAAAACCGTCACGGACCAACTGGGGCGAAGTGTCCGGGTGCCGGAGTCCCCCCGTCGCATCGTTTCCCTGGCACCCAGCATCACTGAAATCATCTACGATATCGGCAGGCAGGATCTCCTGGTGGGCGTCAGCCGATTCAGCGACTACCCCGAAGCCGCCCAGGGGCTTCCCAAGGTGGGCTCCTATGTTCATCTCGATCTGGAGCGCATTGTCGCGTTGAAGCCCGATCTTTGCCTGGCCATAAAAGACGGCAACCCGAAGGACGTGGTCATGCGGCTTGAAGATCTCGGCATTCCCGTATATGCCGTCAACCCCCAAAGCCTCACCACCATGCTCGAAACTGTTCGGGAAGTCGGATCGCTTTTGAATGCGGGGGAACCTGCGAACAGCCTGGCAGCCCAGTTGGATGAGCGCATCCGGAATATCGACAAACTGGTACGAAAGAGCACGAAACGGCCGGGGGTTTTTTTCCAGATCGGCGAAGCCCCCATTGTATCGGCAGGCAGCGGCACCTTCATCAATGAACTCATCGAACGAGCCGGGGGCCGGAATCTTGCCGGCGGCGTCACAGGATATCCGCAATTCAGCCGGGAACAGGTGATTACTCTTTCGCCCGATGTTATCATCATCACTTCCATGTCCCGGGCGGAGGTTTCCGAAAACATCCGCAACGAATGGTTATCATGGAAAGATATGCCGGCCGGCCGAAACGGACGGATCTACATTCAGGACGCCGACTTGTTCAATCGTCCGGCACCACGTCTGGTGGACGGCCTGGAAAAACTGGCGCGGCTGATCCATCCTGAATTATTTGGGCCGGAATTATCTGGGCCGGAGTTGCCCGAGGATTCGCGGTGAACATGAAACCGAACATCATCCGTCGAATGATATGGGTCACCCTGTTTTTTCTGGTGCTTCTTTCCGGAGCGGCCATTCTGGGCATCTCCCTCGGCTCGTCCGGTGGTTCCTTGGCAGATGTGCTTCGGGCTCTATTTCATACATCCCCGAACAACGACACACTTCATACCATCATCTGGAAAATCCGGGTGCCCCGGGTGCTTTTCGCCATGGCCGTAGGAGCGGCGCTCTCAGTGGGCGGTCTGGTGTTTCAGGCGCTTTTGAGAAACCCCCTCGCCGAACCCTATATCCTCGGTATTTCGGGGGGAGCCGCCATCGGTGCCATCATCGGGATCCTTCTGGGGATTTCCCGTTTCCCGGGGGTCAGCCTCACCGCCTTTGCAGGAAGCCTTGCCACCCTGTGCCTGATTCTTTTCATGTCGTCCGGCAGGTTTCTCATTCGCAAGGAAACCTTGCTTCTATCCGGTGTGATGGTCAACGCCTTCTGCTCCGCCGTCATTATGTTCCTGATCTCGCTCACCCAGGACGCCCGGCTGCACAGCATCATCTTCTGGATGATGGGAGATCTCGGACAGGGGGATCTGCTCCAGGCAGCCCTGCTCTCGGCCATCGTGCTGCCCTGCCTCGGTATCATCTTCAGGTATTCAAACGCCATGAACCTGCTCCTGATGGGCAGGGAACTGGCGCAGACCACCGGCATCAACATCCAGCGGATTACCGTTACCCTTCTGGTGGTCACCTCTTTGATGGTCAGCGCCACGGTGAGCCAGTGCGGCCTGATCGGATTCGTCGGACTGGTGGTGCCCCATATTCTGAGACTGATTCTGGGCCCCGATCACCGGGTCCTCTTCCCGGCCTGTCTTCTGGGCGGAAGCACTTACATGGTGCTGTGCGATGTTCTGGCCCGCACCCTTCCCCGGGAAGGTGAAATGTCGGTGGGCGTCATCACCGCCATGATCGGCGCGCCCTTGTTCATCATGCTGCTGAAACGGGCCAATGCAAAATGAAATATAGTGGTTACCATGGCAGTTCGGATTGACAACATATCCCACGCGTACAGGGACCGGCCGGTTCTCGATCACCTGAGTGTCGATATCCGGGATGGTGAGTTTTTTATCATCATCGGCCCCAACGGTTCCGGAAAAACCACGCTGCTGAAGACGATCTGCGGCATCGAGACGCTGCGGGGAGGAGATGTCAGGATTTTCGATCGCCGCATTAAAAACTATACGCGGACGGAACTTGCAAAAGTTTTGTCCTTCGTTCCCCAGACCATGCCGGAGAATTTTCCGTTTACGGTCCTCCAGACAGTGATGATGGGCCGGTATCCGCATCTGGGAACCCTGGGGATTGAGACGAAACGGGATCTTGATATTGCGCGAAGGTCCGTCGAATTCTGCGGCATCGACTCCCTGGCAGGCCGGAAAATGAACGAGCTCAGCGGGGGAGAACGCCAGCAGGCATTTATCGCCAGGGCGCTGTGCCAGGAACCGAAACTGCTGATTCTCGACGAGCCCACGGCATCTTTGGACCTGTCCCATCAGGTCCGGATCATGGACCTGATGGAGCAGCTGAAGCGTGAAAAGGGGCTGACCATTGTGATGGTTTCCCACGACGTGAACCTGGCGGCCATGTACGCCGACCGGCTTCTCCTGATGAAATCCGGCAAAGCGGCCGGTGTCGGCACCCCCGGCGAGGTGCTCACCTTTAAAACCCTCGAAGATGTTTACGGGTGCACGATCCTGGTGGATGAAAGCCCCTTGGGACAGGCCCCCAGGATCACACTTGTCCCCAAAAGATATATGGTGAATGTATGACCGAAAATTTTCTGAAACCCCTTATTTTGATCGTGGACGACAATCCCACCAACCTCGATGTATTGGTGGCGGCACTTAAAAAGAGCTACCGGCTCGGAATCGCCAAGGATGGCAACAAGGCCATGGAATTCGCCAGGACGAATCGTCCGGACGTAATCCTCCTCGACATCATGATGCCCGGAATGAACGGATACGATGTGTGCGAAAACCTCAAGCAACTGGAGACAACCCGCGATATTCCGGTTATTTTCATCACAGCACTTACGGCGCCGGAAGAAAAAATACGCGGCTTTGAGGCCGGGGGGGTCGATTTCATCACCAAACCGTTTTTTGCGCCGGAAGTGCTGGCGCGAATCAATACCCATATTTCTCTGAAGAGGCTGAAGGATTCACTGGAGCATCAAAACATCATTCTGGAAGAAAAGGTAAAGAGAAAAACGGCCGCCCTGAATGAAATGCTCGGCGCCACCATCCAGACCATGGCCCTGGCGGTGGA
>JBECKW010000188.1:0-31215 GCA_040235505.1 Desulfobacterales bacterium | reverse complement strand
TTTAGCGCCCTGGTCATGCAAACCGGGCAGGCAGGCTCCACGGAAGCAGCGGCGTCCGGCGAGGCATCGGTGCCGGATATCGCAGGCCTGGCACCGGAAGGCTATTCTCCCATGTCCGCGACCGAATCCTTTGACCGTGCCTCCCTCTCTGACAAGATCGATGGAAAAGCCGACGGGTATCTGGATGCGGGATTCCTCCAGCTTACATCTCAGCGATTTGTCAGCGACTCGCAGCCGGACCTGTGGTTCGAATTCTATCTCTACGATATGGAGACGCCTCGCAACGCCTTTTCCATCTACAGCAAACAGAAACGCGACGGGGTGACGGACCAGGATTTCACAGAATTTGCCTATAGTTCTGAAAACGCTGTTTTTTTCGCCATCGGCAAATATTACGTGGAAATTATCTCAGCCGCACAGGACGAGACGCTTCTGGCGGGCATGATTAAAATGGCCAAAGGTTTTGTCGCCGCGCATTCCGCCGCCAACCTGACCCTGCCCGAACTGGCCTACTTTCCCAAGGACGGCCTCGATGCCAAGAGCGTCAGCCTGATTCCCAAAAACGGGTTCAGCTACAGCAAATTCGACAATATCTTCACCGGCACCTACCAGGTGGGCGATGCCCGAATCATGGCGTTTGTCTCCATTCGCAAGACACCCGAGGAGGCGGCGGACCTGGTGAAAGGCTATGACGCCATCCTGACGGAGTTTGTCGGTGATGAGCGGCTCAAGCCTGAAACCAATGAAATCCCGGGGCTTGTGATTGTGGATCTTTTCGGCGAATACGAAATGTTTTTTTCAAAAGGCAATATTCTTGCCGGCGTGCACGGGGCGGCCGACAAGGCATTGGGAGAAAAAATCGCCGTCGAACTTTATCACCAGATAAGCAGCGTGAGCAAATGAATTCAGAACAAAGCGAAAAACAGATCTCTCGTCGAAAGTTCATTTCCCGGGTTACCAAGGCCGGCGTCTCCATTGCCGTTGCGGGCGGCCTGGGATACACCTTTTACGACTCAGTGGGGCCTTCGGGGGCCCTGACGAAATCGGTGGTGAGCGTTCCCGACTTCTCGATGGCCGAGCTTGGGAAGAAAATGGCGGTGGCAAGAGGAGAAGACCGCCAGGAAACCCTGGAAAAGGCGTTCGGCGCCTTGGGCGGAATTGAAAACTTTATTAAAAAAGGAGACCGGGTGCTCCTGAAAGTCAACGCCGCATTTGCTTCTCCCCCCATCCTGTCGGCCACCACGAACCCGGACCTGGTGGCCCGGTGCATCGAGCTTTGCCTCAAGGCCGGCGCGGCATCCGTGAGCGTGACCGATAACCCCATCAATGACCCGGCCGCCTGTTTCAAGCTCACCGGGATCGAGGCCGCGACAGCATCATCCGGTGGGAAGCTTTTCCTGCCGAGAGACAGCTATTTCAAACCCACGACGGTGCCCGGCGGCAGCCTGATCACCAACTGGCCAATCCTCTTTGAACCGCTGGAAGGCATTACCAAGCTCATCGGTATTTCGCCGGTAAAGGATCATGAGCGAAGCGGGGCGTCCATGTCCATGAAAAACTGGTACGGCCTTCTCGGGGGGCATCGGAATATCTTTCATCAGGATATCCACAACACCATCAAGGAACTGGCCATGATGGTGCGGCCGACGCTGGTGGTGCTGGACGGCACCACCGCCATGATGACCAACGGCCCCACCGGCGGCGCCCTGTCGGACCTTAAAAATACAAACACGATGATCGTTTCCACCGACCAGGTGGCCGCCGACGCATTCGGCTGCACCCTGCTGGGGAAAACGGCGGCCGACCTGCCGTATATTACAAAGGCCGCGGCCGCCGGCGTAGGGACCAGCGACTATGAATCACTGAAACCCATTATGCTATAGACCGTAAAAAATACAAAACCTGTGTCTTTGTGGTTTCCAAGTTTTTATCAAAGGAGCAGAAGTGAAGATCGTAACCGTTCGAAGAATTAGTCAGGTGTTTTTCTTCTGTTTGTTTGTGTGGTTCTGTATCGTGTCCTCCTTCGGTACCAAGTGGTTTCAGCTCCGGGGGTGGCCGGCGGATCTCATCCTTCAACTCGATCCCCTGGTGGCAGTGGGCACCCTGCTCACCACCCATACGATTTATAAGGGCCTTTTATGGGGGCTTGCCACCATTATCCTTACGATTATCTTCGGCAGAGTGTTTTGCGGATGGATCTGCCCCTTCGGCGCTTTTCACCAGTTCATCGGATGGCTTGGCAGCCGGCGTCGGAAACTCAAGGAGCGGATCGCCGCCAACCGGTACCGGAAAGCGGCGGTGCTCAAATACTTCTTTCTGGTTGCCTTCCTGGCGGCGGCGCTCATCCCGCTGGGAAGTAAAACCGTGCTCCTGACCGGGCTCCTCGACCCGATCCCGTTTTTTCACCGGTCCTTCAATCTCATTGTGCTTCCCATCGCCGACCGCTTCACGGGCGTTCTTTCCGTGGCCCCCCGGGTCTATGACGGGGCGTTCCTGGTGGGCGGTGTTTTCCTGGCCGCTGTCTTTATGAACCTTCTGATCCCCCGGTTTTACTGCAGGTTCCTCTGCCCCACGGGAGCGCTTCTGGGATTTCTCGGAAGATTTGCCATCTGGCGGATCGGCAAGAACCTGGCCGCCTGCAGCAATTGCATGCAGTGCGAAAAATCCTGCGAGGGCGCCTGTTCGCCGGCACGGGAAATCAGGATCAGCGAGTGCGTCCTGTGCTTCAATTGCTATGATCAGTGCCGGGAAAATGTTATGGTCTATGCCACCGGAGAGTCGAAGGGGGGCGAGATCGCCCTTCCGGATATGACCCGACGGGGGTTGATCGTCTCTTCCGTTTCCGGTCTTCTGGCCGCGCAACTTTTTCCCCTGGCCAGCACAACCGCCGCCGGGAGTACTACGCTGATCCGGCCGCCGGGATCCCTCCCGGAGGCCGAGTTCCTGCAGCGATGTATCAAGTGCGGCCAGTGCATGCGCATCTGCCCCACCAATATCATCGTGCCGTCAGGCCTGTTTGACGGGATTGAAAACCTCTGGACGCCGGTTCTCAACTTTACCGACGGCACCAGCGGCTGTCAGCTCAATTGCACGGCCTGCGGCCATGTGTGCCCCACCTCGGCCGTTCGTCCCATCAGCCTGACCGAGAAACTGGGGGTGGATGCATTTGCAGACAAGGGCCCCATCCGTATCGGAAGCGCTTATGTGGACCGGACCCGGTGTCTGCCCTGGGCCATGAAAAAACCCTGCATCGTGTGCCAGGAGAACTGCCCGGTCACACCGAAGGCTATTTTCGTGACGGAAACGTTTGAAACGGTGAGATCCGGGGAAAGGGAAATCCGATCGGCTCTGGGAAGCGACATTCAGGTTTCCGGCCCCTCTATGGTTCAGGGGCAGTATGGCACGGGAGATTTTTATGTCGCCGTCGGGGAAGGGGAGCTGGAAACCCGTCACCGAATTTTTTCAAACGGCGAGAACAGCATTTCTTTCGGGACGGAGACTGCAGCGGAATTTCACCAGGGGAATACCGTCAAAATTCAGGTTCGTCTCCTGCAGCCGAACATCGATCTTTCCAGATGTATCGGCTGCGGCACCTGCATGCACGAATGCCCCCTGGGCGGAAGACGTGGCGTTCGGGTGACGTCGGATAACGAGTCAAGAAGCATGAAGAAGATAGCTTAGCGCAGGTATGTATTACCGTAAGGTATTGGTAAGGTCCCCCATTTCTCTATTAGCCCGAAAATTTTAACGTTTTTTGTAACCAATTCAAGAACGGCAAGTTATGGTTTTGTATTGGCCAAAAACATATTTACCAAGGGAGGAAACACAATGAAGAGTCGTTTAAAGGGGGGTGCTTTCCGGACAGTTCTCGGAGCAGCTTTGTTACTTCTTCCAATCGGTTGCAGCTCGTCTATCGAGACGGTCAGCCAGATGCCCTCGGCGAAGGTGACGGTTGATGCCAAGGATACGGATTGGCAGAACTGGTTTTATCAGGATCAGGCAACCCATACGAAGGCCGCTGTCTGCAACGACAAAGAATTTGTGTATGTCTGTTTTACCACGACGGATACAAAGATTCTTTCCGCGATAATTCAGAAAGGTTTTATTGTCTGGTTCAACAATAAGGGGTCAAAGGCCAAACAGCTCGGTATCAACTTTCCCTTTGTGGAGGAGGGGGAACAGGGTGGACCCGGAGGGCCGGGTGTCGGTTCACAACCCGGAGGCGGCGCACCTCCCCAGGGAGGGCCTGGCGGCGGTCCCGATTCGAATTCAATCTCTTTGAAAGAGATGAGAATATTGACATCGAGAAAAGACGAGGGCCAGGTTTTCGACATGGCCAAGGCAAAGGAGATGGGAATCGAGGCATGGGTTTCCAGCAACCCGAAGACTGGCGAGCTTGTTTATGAACTGAAAATGCCGCTTGAAAAAAGCAACAAAAGACCCTATGCCATCCAGCCTACGGCTGAACATATTATCGGTGTGGGGATTATGACCTACCAGAAGTATAGTTCAAGCGTTAGCGGCATGAGCGGCATGGGCGGCCAAATGTCCGACATGAGCAGCGGCGGCATGGGCGGCGGCGGTGGCATGGGCGGCGGTGGCGGCATGGGCGGTGGCGGAGGTTTCGACGTCAGCACTACCAGGGGACTCAGCACGAGCGATATATCCGGTATGCGTAACATATACAATCTCATGAGCACCGGCGAAAATGAATCCACCGTAACCGGCGAGGATGTTTCGGCCATTAACGCCCAGGGCGCGCCTCCGGGTGGCGGTGGCATGGGCGGCGACATGGGCAGCAGCATGGGCGGAGACATGGGCGGCAGCATGGGCGGCACCAGTTCTTCCGCGCCTGCATTTCAAATTTGGGCCAGGGTCACCCTGACCGGGATTTAATGTGAGTTCATCCACCGAAGGCGTACCATGGGTCCCACGCCATGAATCGGTGGCAACTGTAACGGAACTCATTTCGCACTAGTCGATGCGGCTCTCCCCATTTCGGAGAGCCGCATTGTTGTTTTTGGTTCTGTTGACGAGGCAAGAGGTTTCACCGAAACCGGATGGTGAGGCGATGCAAAGATGCTTAGATTAGTTATCTCATTCCTGGGGATATTTTGCTGTTTCAATATTCTTCCGGCACTTGGAAAGACTGATCTTCCTGCCCGTATTCCGATTCGCGTTCTGATGCAGGATCCCCTTATCGACGATGTCAAAATATCTCCCGACGGGAAAACCGTTGCCGCCCTTTATAATCAGAACGATCGCATTATGGTTTTGGTCAAGGACCTGTCGGTTGATAATTCGGAGCCGATATTGATCAATGTTCAAAATCACGATGTGAAATCGATAGAATGGGCCAATGACGAGCGTATCATTGCCGGGACGAAGGTTGAAAAAGGCATCTGGAACGGCTATTATGCACTGGTGGTGATGGACAAAGACGGCAAAAACATGCGACATCTCATCAGCGATTACAGCCTCGGCAATCTCATCGATCTCCTGCCCGATGATCCCGATCATGTGCTGGTTGAAGAATTCAATGTTTCCAACCAGATCTATCCGGAAGTATATAAGGTCTCCATCGGCAAGAAAAGAAGGGAAACGCTCGTCCAGGGAAGCAGGACCAATATCGGCCACTGGATCACCGATGCCAACGGCGAGGTCAGGATGGGGATAGGGTACCTGTCGGACAGAATGATCATTGAGGCGAAGATGTCGGACGGCAATTGGAAAACGATTCAAAATGCCAGATATCTCAATGATTCTCATTTTTATCCCCAGGCCATCGGAAAAAACGGTATCGCCTATGTTCTGTCTTATCATGAGAGTGACAAGGCAGCGCTTTATGAATATCATATCGACTCGCAAACCTTCGGCCGGCAGCTGTTTCATCATGATCAGGTCGATATCGACGGGATATATTATTCAAGGCTCAAAGACGAGGTGGAATACGCCACCTTTGCGTTTGACGACAGGCAGCTCCACTTTTTCGACGATGAGCTTCGCAGGGATTATCTGGCGGTCTGCCGGGCGTTGCCGGATACGGTGAATTTGATTAAAAGCCGCAGTGCCGATGAAAGACGTCTGGTCATTTTCTCAAGCAGCAGCGACAATCCGGGAAGCTACTATTTATTTGACAGAGACAATAAGGAATTAAAATTCCTGGGCAGCAGGTATCCCGATCTTGACAATGTCCCTTTATCAAAAACCAGGGCCACACAATATAAGGCCCGGGACGGCATGACCATCTACGGTTATATCTCCTTTCCGCTGACATACGACGGCAAGCCGTCTCCAATGGTGGTCCTGGTACATGGAGGGCCTTATGGACGGGATGTCAATGAATTCAATAAATGGGTGCAGTTTCTTACAAACC
Source organism: Desulfobacterales bacterium (assembly GCA_040235505.1). Classification (GTDB taxonomy): domain Bacteria; phylum Desulfobacterota; class Desulfobacteria; order Desulfobacterales; family JAFDDL01; genus JBECKW01. The sequence continues at coordinate 24,839 of JBECKW010000188.1, read as the reverse complement.
GCGGGTACATTGTTTTTCAGCCGAATTTCAGGGGATCCACCGGCTATGGGGATGCCTATTGGAGAAGCGGGTACAGGCAGTGGGGCCTGGCCATGCAGAACGACATCGTTGACGGCGTTAAGATCCTGATTGACGACAACATTGCAGATAAGACGAAAATCTGCATTATGGGCGCAAGTTACGGGGGGTATGCGGCCCTCATGGGCGTGGCAAAGAATCCCGATATGTTTTGTGCTGCCATATCCATTTCGGGCATCAGCGATCTTAACAAACTGATGGTGCAAAAAGGCAATTTTCTGAATCGCGCATTAATCGGCGATGACAGCAGTGAACGAGAACGCTGCTCACCGATTACCCATGCAGACACCATGAACCGGCCCATTCTGATAGCCCACGGCACCAAGGATGAGACCGTGTATTACAGCCAGTCCGAGGATATGGTGAATGCACTTCAAAGGGCCAATAAGGATGTGACGTTTCTCTCATTACCGGATGAGACGCATCATCTGGAAAATATTGATAACCGTATCCTGCTTTTTGAGACAATTGAAAAATTTCTGGATAAGCACGCGGGTGCTTCCCACGAATGACGGGCCGAAATCGTGTTATATTATATTTCGGCTCCCTTCCCTTTAAATAATCTTCGGAGGCAAACATGACCCCCTTAAAGAAGAAAATCCAGACTGTATTTCCAAGCATATCCGGGATTCCCGAAGAGCTTATCAAAGGCATTCCGCAGACCCAGACCGGTTACCTTGTGGATGGGGAAATTCGACAGTGGAAAGGGCCGATGCAAACGGTTTTCTCACCGGTATGGACCTCCGACGGCGGCGCTGCGGAGGCGGTTCACCTGGGTGCGTTTCCTCTGCTGACGGAGTCGGAAACGCTTCAAGCCCTCGATGCGGCGGTGACGGCATATGACCATGGCCGCGGTTTCTGGCCCACCTTGTCCATTGCCGAGCGCATCCATCATACGGAACAGTTTGTTTTTCGTATGATCGAACAGAAAGAGCAGGTGGTGAAACTCCTGATGTGGGAAGTCGGAAAATCCATCCAGGACGCCACAAAGGAATTCGATCGGACGATTGTTTATATTAACGATACCATGGCCGCTTTGAAGGACCTGGACCGGTCCTCTTCGCGGTTTTCCATCGAAGAGGGGATCATCGGGCAGATTCGTCGCAGTCCCCTGGGGGTGGTTCTCTGCATGGGACCGTTCAACTATCCGCTGAACGAGACTTTCACGACCCTCATCCCCGCCTTGATTATGGGCAACACCGTGATTCTGAAACCACCCAAGCACGGCGCGCTCCTCTATGCGCCGCTTGTCCAGGTATTCCGGGATGCCTTTCCGAAAGGGGTCGTCAATATCATCACCGGCGAAGGGCGGAAATTGATCCCGCCGCTCATGGATTCCGGAAAGATCAACGTGCTTGCCCTGATCGGTTCCAGCAAGACCGCCAACACCCTCAAACAGCGCCACCCGAAGCTCAACCGTCTTCGATGCGTCCTGGGGCTCGAGGCGAAAAATCCGGCCGTCATTTTAAAAGATGCGGACCTGGAGCTGGCGGTGCGGGAGTGCCTTCTGGGATGCCTTTCCTTTAACGGCCAGCGGTGTACGGCCCTGAAGATCATCTTTGTGGAATCGGCCATCGCGGAGGCGTTCGTGTCCCGCCTGGCATCGGCCGTGAATGCGCTTCCGTTCGGCATGCCGTGGCAAAAGGACGTGGTGGTGACCCCGGTTGCAGAACCCGGGAAAACCGATTACCTGAAGGGGCTCGTTACAGACGCAGTCGCCAAGGGGGCTTCCGTGGTGAATGCGGACGGAGGGACGATCAACGAGAGTTTCTTTTTCCCGGCGGTTCTCTACCCGGTAAATGAAAGCATGCGGATTTTTCACGAGGAGCAGTTCGGCCCCGTGATTCCGGTGCTGCCCTTCGACACGATCGACGAGCCCATCGACTATCTGATCCAATCCCCCTACGGCCAGCAGGCCGCCATCTTCGGTACCGATCCCGACCGGATCGCACACCTCATCGACCCCCTGGTCAACCAGGTCTGCCGGCTCAACATCAACAGTCAGTGCCAGCGGGGACCGGACACCTTTCCCTTCACGGGGCGCAAGGACTCCGCCGAGGGGACGCTGTCGGTCTCCGACGCCCTGCGCGTTTTTTCCATCCGGACGCTCGTGGCCGCAAAACAGACGGAGGCCAATAAACAGATTATCACCCACATCGTCCGGGAGCGGCGGAGCAAATTCCTGGCGACCGATTTCATCCTGTAAGTTTACTTCCTGAAGAACCACAGGATGACGGAAATGACGATGCTCACCAGCACCATGCTTGTGATGGGGAAGTAGATCTTCAAATTCGGTTTGTTGATGATGATGTCGCCGGGCAGCCGCCCGAAGGGTATCTTCCCCAGCCAGGGCCAGAGAATACCGACGAGCAGGATCGAAAGACCGATGATGACGAGGGTTTTCTGCATTTTTACAAAATGGAATTTTTTATTTTCCTGTTGTACTCCATATACAGATGATACTGCTGAGATGCCTCCGTCAGCTCTTTCATCAGTTTTTTCTTTTCTTCATCCGACGCACAGCGGTGAATTCTTTCCTTGATGGTCTCCATCTCCTTTTTTAACCGAACCTCTTCGGGAAGATAGCCGGAATTTTTCAACACCTGGTACCCCAGCCGAAGGTGTTCCGGCATGGCGAGATAATCCTGCAGGTTGATCGGTTTACCTTTCCCAGGAAGGTTGTCAAATACGCCATCCATCATGGCCTTTTGAATTCTTCCTTCCACCAGGCTTTCGAGTGATTCCGGCGGTTCGGCGTCATTTTCACCGGCAGCGGCGTCATATTTCAACCTGGCGGCTTCTTTTGAGAGGGGATGGTCACATCGGGGATTGTTCGCAATACCCTTATCTTTTGTTTTTACGGATTCCTTCATGGGCCGGCTCCTGCTGTTGGGTCCCGATTCCAAGTGATTTTATATCATAATTTCAGTTCGGATAGAATCGGTTTTCAGAAGACGGCCGGCGACGCCGTCCGGCAGCCCCGTCATTCCCGGAAAGGCGAAAAAGAAAATGTTTGCAACCTGAAACCGGTTGGGATACAAAGAGTTGCCTACAAGTTGTTTTTTACCCTGGTTTGTTTTTTATTTTCTATCTGGTTTTAAGATCTGCTCACCGATAAAAAAGGTCGCACCCCGAGCAGCTTTCAGATTAAAAACGCAAGGATTACAACGGCAAGAACAGGTTTTTCGTATTATTTTCGGTTCCTGCGGATAAGTCGGGCAAGATGGGGAAAGGGCGGATACTATGAATGGCGACGTCTCAGAACAAAAGCGGGAAGCTGTCATCCATGTGGCACATTCCATTCTCGAAAAAAAAAGTTTTAACGAAACGGCTCGGGCCATTTTTAATTACTGTAAAACTCTGACCGCCGCGCAATCCGGATATGTCGCGCTTCTAAGCGAGGACGGGAAAGAGAACGATATCGTTTTTCTCGAACCCGGCGGTCTTTCCTGCACGGTGGATCCCGAACTTCCCATGCCGCTGAGAGGGCTTCGCAAAGTCGCATGCAGCACACAGAAAACTGTGTTTGAAAACGATTTTATGAATTCAGATTGGGTACGCCTGATGCCGCCGGGGCATGTGACGTTGAGAAACGTTATGTTCGCACCGCTCAACACCGGTGATCAAACCGTCGGTATTCTTGGACTGGCAAACAAACCGACTGATTTTACAAATGAAGATGCGGAAATGGCGGCGGTTTTCGGTGAGCTGGCCGCTTTGGCGCTTCAGAACAGCCGGCTTATCGAACGGCTGAATGCAATAACGAACAACCTGTTTATACCAATCGAGCAGTAGATATCATCTCTATGCGGCGATATTTTTAATCGCATGGGGCGCCTCTATTGGATTTCGGGCATTTTCCGCCATGTTGCCCAAACCGGTGCCCGAGACTCTGTAATATTTGAAGGCTGCGGTGACTGCCAGCAGCAGACCGACCACGCAGAGACACATGGCGATGAGGAAAGCCTGCCGGTAATCCCCGTGGTTCGCCTCCTTCACAACAGCCGCCAGCCGGGGACCCACGATACCACTCAAGGAATACGCGATAAACATGATGCCGTAATTGACGCCCAGGTGCTTTGACCCGAAAACATCGGCGGTGATGGGTGCCATCAGGCACATATGTCCGCCGAAGCTTGACTGGATGACGATGATGGCGACAAGAAAAAGGCCGGTGGCCGGGGCGCTTGCAAGGGTATAAAATGCGCCGATGCACAGGACGAAGAGCAGGACGAACAGGGGAAAACGCCCCACCTTATCGGATATGCCCCCCCAGAAAAGTCTTCCGACAGCGTTGGCGGCCGCCAGAATCCCCACGAAAAACGCAGCTTTCTCGGGGGATATCTTCAGGGTTGCCTGGATGATGGGGGAGGCATGCGCCAGGATCATCAGACCCGAAGTAGTGCCGATCATGACGGCAAAAAAGAGGATGTAAAAAATGGGGCTGGCGAGCATTTCCCGCCAGGTGTAGTTGCCGGCAATCCCGATGCTCCCGGGGAATCGACGGGTGGGGCTGCTTTGGACATCTCCCAGAAACCGCGTGGCAAGGGCAATGGCGACCATCAATCCCAGCCCCAGGAACTTGAAGGCGTTCAGGATGCCGAAAGCCGCCGAAAGATGGGCTCCCACCGGAGCCCAGATAATGGCGCCGGAAGCGTAACTGGCAACCATGATGCCGGAGACCAGGCCTTTCTTTTCAGGGTAGGCTCTGACCATATAGCCGATGACAAGGGGATAGACCATGGACACCCCAATGCCGACTCCGAGCCCGTAGGTAATATAGAGCCCGGCGATGGAACGGATGAATCCGGTGGCGATCAGGCCGGTGCCGTAAAAAAGCGATCCTACCAGTACGATGTTTCTTGTCTTGAAATTATCCTGAAGCTTGGCCACCAGGGGGGCACCCGCGCTCAGGAAAGTCATGATGGTGAAGGTGATGGATACGGCTGCAGTGGTCCACCCGAATTTTTCCATCAACGGGTTCTGGAAAACACTCCAAGCGTCACCGATCCCGATACATAGTTCGATAGCGATGCCCGCAACGAGGATCGCCCAGCGCCTGTCTTTGAAGAACATATTTTCTCCGATATCACCAACACCCTGAAGTTACGATTCGGGGTACAGTATTCAATGGATTTTTTGCATTCGCAATTGTTGTGTGGGTAGCGAAAGGTGTGCCATGATGCCGATGGGCGTCGGAGATATTCTTAAAGTGTTTTGATTTCAAATAGTTGGCAGCAGTGATCGGATAGGTCGAAGCGGTGCTTTGGGGGATGTTTAAGGGGTGTTGTCGTATATGACAAAAAATAATTGTCGTATATGACGGGATTGGGGCATGGGTTGTCGGATATGACGGAAAGCGGGGCGGGGATGCTTTGAGTGGACGGTGTGGACGAGATGGACGAAGTGGACTGAGGGGACGTGGGGGCCCGACTTGCCAGGGCGTGGGTACGCCCAAAGGGGAACGAAGCCCGGTGGGTTAAGTTTTGACACAATTTCGTCCCGCCTTTTTTGCCCGGTAGAGGGCTTTGTCGGCTTCGGCAATGACCTGGGAAGGGGTATTGTGGACCGAACCGGGGGCTGCGATACCGAAGCTGGCGGTTACCGATACCTGTTTCCGGGCCTTTCCAGATGCGGCCTCTCCCCGCCGGCCGGCCGAGGATTTTTTTCTCGCCTTTCCCCGGATGGTGAACGGGGTGTCGGAAAGCCGCTTGCGGCAGGCCTCAAGATGGGGCAGGGCGTCGTCCAGCGACTTTCCCGGAAAGACGGCCGTGAATTCCTCTCCACCGTATCGAAAGGGTTTGGCCCCTCCGGACATGCGACTGAGGCGTGTCGCCAGGAGTTTCAGGACCTGGTCCCCGGATTTATGGCCGTAGGTGTCGTTGAAGCGTTTGAAATGATCCACATCGATCATGGCAATGGCGTACTGCGATCCAAGCCCGGCCAGCGTCTGGTTGAGGGCCCGTCGGCTGGGCAGACCGGTCAGCTCGTCCCGGTATGCCATGACAAAGGAGGCTTCGATGCAGCTCAGCATGAGGATCGCGCCGGCGGTTGAAAAGGACGCCGTCGGTCCCAGGCCGGTTTTGCCCGGTCCCAGGCCGAGGAACAGCGACAGGAGTGCGCCCAGAATCCCCGCCAGAAGCACATCGTGTTTGTAGAGCGTCCCCAGAAACAGGTAAATCCCAATGACATAAAAAAATATCCTCTCCGGTTGAAACTCGAATATGAAAGACAGGTCCGGACGGCGGAAAAACGTCAGTATCTGCTCCAGGAGCGGGCTGGTGACGATCGCATCCGGATGCGGGCCGCCGGTCCGGATAAGGTGAAGGGTCCCGGCAACCACTGCCGTTTGCAGGAGGGTCGCTGCGAGCCAGGAGATGGTTTCCTTGAGCGGCAGCTGGCGCCAGCGCCAATTCGAGAATATCGCAATTTCGATGAACATGAGGCAGGTCAGAATTTTAAGGCATGCGCCACCCGGCAGGCATCCGCCCGCCTGGATCGCCCAATAGACGATTCCAACCAGCCATGCGGAGAGCATCATGCCGCTCTGGCGAAACCGCCACCCCATCATCACACCGGCGGCCAGAAACAGGTACGGCAGCCAGGGCACCATCACCGAGAGGGCCGTCAGTTCCCGGGCATGGTGAGACGCGCCAATCCAGATCGGCCATCTGGCGCAAAGGAAAAAAGCGACGAAAAGAACGACACCGGGCATGACAAACGGAAGGAGCGGGCGATAAAACGTCTTCAAATGCTGTTACTTTCCCGTCCGAAGCTTTGCCAGTTCCTCGACATACCCGTAGACATGCAGGCCTTTGCTGCTGGCGATGATGGGTCCGGCGGAGACGCCGACCTCGTCGGCCATATGTTTCTGAAGCACGGCGATGCCGGCGAGGTTGGCCGGGAAGCCGCCCCATAGATCCCAGGAGCGGAAGTATGGATAGAAGTAAAGTACACCGTCTTTGATTCGCATGTCGATATGTCGCAGACAAGGCGGATCTGTCAGGCGGTAGTCTTCGGGGCTTCCTACCTGAAGGATGGCCTGATTGGTATTCGGCGTTTTTTTCAGTTCCTCCGTCCAGTGGCGTATCTGGTCGTACATTCGGGAACCATAGGTATACTGCTCGCCGGGTTCGATATGATCGGTCATCAGATAGGGCAGGTACTGTTCAATGTAGCCGTTTGCCACCGGATTCGGAATGCCGAGCGCCGGAGGTATCTGCGGCAGCATGGTGTCGTAAGGCTCGGAATAAGGGTGTTTGATGAAAACAACGGCCTGGTCGAACTCGAGCCGCGTCTGTCCTACGTAGGAACCGTGCTGAATTTCATACCGGAATCCCACGTCCAGAATTCTTGAAATGCATTGAAACCATGCATCCTGAATATCCATTGCAAAAATTTGAGTGATTTCAAAATTCATGTGTGCGCATCCTCTTTGCCGCTTTTTATTGAGCTGCAGGAATCAACCGGAAAATGACCTTGATTCGATCCTGAAGGGTTATCTGTCCCGGCGCCACCGCCGCCTGGCCGGCGCTTTGGGCCGTTCGTTCGTTAAATGCCATGACGGCGGGTTTTGCCGTCTGATAAACGCCCGAGGGCGTATCTTCCTCGATGACAAGGGGCTCGCCGATTTCGGCATTCAGCGCCCCGGCCATCCTTTCCGCCTTTTCCCTTGCGGCAAGCAGGGCCTTTTGCCGCAACGCCTGATAATGCGTTTTCTCATCCGAAATCTCGTAGGTGACGGTATTGATGCTGAGCTCATCGTACCCGGAAAATTTCATCCAGAGATTCTCGTATTGGTCCATCTTCGCCAGTTTGAACATGATATCGGTGGCGGCGAAATATCCCTCTTTGACCCGACTGGAGTTCCGGTAGTTCCAGTTTTCTCCGAACTGCATGTGGGAGGTCTGGATATTTTCCTTTGAAATACCGGATGCTTTGAGAAGATCCAGGATACTGCCGACAATCTCCGTGTGCCGGCTCGCCACTTCCTTCAGGGACGTCCCCTTGTTCGTGACATTCAGATACCATACAATCCGGTCCGGCGCCACCTTCTCTTCGGCCTCGCCGTACACCGAGATATGCGGCTGGGAAAGCTCGGCGGCCCGGGCCCCGGAAAACAGAAGAAGCCAGGTGAGAATTACCAATAGACTTTTTTTCATCGTCAAATCCTTTACTCAGAAATGGATATTCCAAGAGATTCGAAAAACAAATTTTACCACAGAGAGCACAGAGGACACAGAGAAAAAAAAGAGAAATACAAAAACCGACTTCTTGCGGGAATATTCATTGCGTTACTCCATTTGCTTTTCACTCGGTGTTTGATGTTAAAGCTTTTCTCTGTGTCCTCTGTGCTCTCTGTGGTGAACTGTAGTTGCTGTTTTTTGTTCTAAATCTTCCACGTGGCCCTTATTTTCTCGCGATTATCCATCAACAGGTACATATACGTGAGTTCCAGATCGATCATTTGCGTGTCGTGCTTCCGGAGCCATTCGGAGAGCCAGCCGAACCGGAGGGCCAGGGTCAGGTCAAGCAGAGAGTGGAGGCTCTCGGGGCTCAGAAAATTCGCGTGTCTGAGTTCCTCCAGAAAGGAGACCGCCATACCCCCGGAAAGGCCGTCCGGGTTTTCCATCCCCAGGCAGCCCAGCATATTGGCCACATCGTAGGCTTCCGGTTTCAGACCGAAAAACTCCCAGTCGATGAGGGCGGAAATGCCGTCGGGTCCCCAGATGATGTTCAGGGGGTGGAAGTCGCCATGGCACAAAGCCGCCGGAAGGGCCCTGTGGGCTTCGAAAAAGGATCGCTGCAGATAGGTCAAGACCGGTTTCAGGGGGCCCGCCAGCTCGGGGTTGTGGCGGGCGATTTTTTCCGTCATGTCGATGATGTAATCCGTGATCGAAAAAAAATCCCGGGTGCCGGGAACCCGGAATCCGGCCGATGCATTTCGCAGCGATATCAGGCAATGTGCAATGCAGTGTCCCCGCCAGGCATCAAATACATACCGGGGACGATCAAGGGCAACGCCGCCCACGAATGGAAGCAGTTGCCACAGGGCGCCGCCGGCCGGCACATGATAGGTACCGTCCGTGGCAGGCCGATAGGGCAGGGCGGACGGGAAGTCTTCACGTGCCAGGTGCGCCAGCAACTGGATGATCTCAAGCTTGCAGCGCTTCAGATGGTGGGGGATTTTTTCAAGAAGCCAGAGGCGTTCTTCCATATCTTCCAGGACCACCCGGAATTCAGTCCGTTCGGGACTTCCGGAGATAACGATATCCGACCTGAGGGTTTTCAGTGCAATGGACCATCGGGAGACGATTTGCTGAATTTGTCCGGCATCCGTCATCGGGGGGTGCCCAGTTCGTGTTTCAACTCGCCCATGATGCCGGAAAGGAACTTCAGCGCCCGTTGGTAATCATAAACTCTCAGATAATCATGCAGCCGGGTTGAAAGCGGGGCGGGGAGAAGCTTTTTTACGCGGGCAAAACCGTAGTCTACGGCCACCGGGTCTGATGCCTTGAGGGCTTCCAGCAACTCTTCAAGCATCGGGGCGATCTGTGCCAGATCTTTTTCGTCGAACCGGAATCCGTTTTCAGATGGTGCGGCGGGTTCGGAGTTCTGCTTCGGGAGCGGCCGGGTAAGCTGCCAGATGGTTCGAAACAGCGCGTCCAGGTCAATGGGTTTTGAAATATAGGCGTTCATGCCCGCCGCAAGGCATCTTTCCTCGTCCCCTTTCATGGCAAGGGCCGTCAGGGCGACAATGGGAAGCTCCACCATTTTCATTTCCTCCCGGAGAATCCTCGTGGCTTCCAGGCCGTTGATTCCCGGCATCTGAATATCCATGAGCACCAGATCGAAACGCTCCTTCCGCAGTGCCGCGAGCGCCTGGGCACCGTTGGAAACCGTCTCCACCAATATACCGTCGTCTTCCAGAACGGCACGGATCAGGTTGAGATTGGTGGGATCATCTTCCGCCAGCAGCACCCGGAGGCCTGCCAGATTTTTCTTTCCCGAGAAGGCGCTTTCATCGGGCGTTTTCCCGTCGGGTAGTTCGTGAAAATCCGGCCGTTCGAAACGGACCGTAAAGTAGAAGGTACTCCCCTGGCCCGGGGTGCTTTCCACCCAGATTCGGCCGCCCATCATCTCCACCAACTGCTTACAGATGCACAGGCCGAGCCCGGTACCGTCGTAACTCCGGGTTCCGGCACCGTCGATCTGGCTGAAGGGCAGGAAGAGGTTCGTGAACTGGTCCTGGGGGATGCCGATCCCCGTGTCCTTGACGTAAAAGATCACCATGACTTGTTTTGCAATGATAGTCTTGCCCACCGGCATCAGCTCTTTGATGCCGCGGATCACCCGTCCCCCTTCGGGAGTGAACTTGATCGCATTGCTCACCAGATTGGTCAGGACCTGTTGCAGTCGAAACGGATCTCCGATGAGCTCCCCGGGGATACTCGACGGCAGATCCACAGCGAGTTCGATGTCTTTGGATGCAGCCTGGCTTTCAAACATATCACCGATACGCTGAACCACCTCGTTCGGGTGAAACGGCATCTTCTCAAGGTTCAGCTTGCCCGCTTCGATTTTCGAGAAATCGAGAATGTCGTTGATGATCCGGAGCAGGGAATTGGCGGAGGATTGAATAATTTCCAGAAAATGCGCGGAATGGCCGGTGGGTTTTCGGTTCAGAAGAAGATCCGTCGCCGCGATGATGCCGTTCATCGGAGTGCGGATTTCATGGCTCATGTTGGCCAGGAACTCGCTTTTCGCCCGGGTGGCGTTTTCCGCCTGTTCCTTGGCCTGCTTCAGTTCGGCCTCCAGGTTCTTACTTTCGATCACCCGGGTGATGATGACGGCAATGGTCTTCAGGATGGCCAGGTCCTCCTGTGCCCAGGGGCGGATGCGGCGGCATTCGCTGAAACCCACGTAACCATAGCAGGAACCTTTGACAAACAATGGGACCGTCAGAAATGACTTGACCTTTCCGACCTTCAGGAGGTTTTTCCCTTCCCCTTCATCCAGGGCTTCGGTATCCGGAATAATGACCGACTGATTGTTTCTTGTGCTGTCCATGAGCCATCGGAAATAATCCACGGGAACCGCCCGAAAATATTCCATGGACGATGGCGCATCCTTCGATTCCCATTCGTAGCGGGCGTCCAGAGTATCCGAAGATTCGTCCAGTTTGACGATGAATACCCGGCTGGTTTCCAGGGTCTCCCCCATCAGCCGCATGCAGGTCGTCAGAAACATATCCAGATCTTCGACCAGGACGGCCAGGGAAGAAATGTCCGCCACCATTCTTTCATAGGCGAAGCGCTTCTCGAGGGCCTTTCCGTTGCCCGCTGGCGGTTGGATAACTTCTCCAGCATTTTTACTTTTTCAGATAAATCTTTGTATGTGAAGGTGGGGACCATTGGATATACTTCTCCCCATGTGGCCGTCGGCCGCCGATGTCATGCCGGTGTCATCATCGCAGACGGCAGATCCGTGTGACGTCTGCAGAACCGGGCGTGATGTGAAGTGTCTTTATCGAACGATTTTAGATATTTTTGTTCCTTCAAGGGTCAGGTTTCCCATGAATCCCTTCTGGTTGAAAACAAAACCGATCACCGGCTGCTGTACCGTGTTGGTATTGATCGAGCCGTCGACACCGACGGTGACAAGCGCGATGGAGGCGTCCACCCCGACTTCCCAGCCGTCACTCACCTTGAAACTGTCCAGGGCCTTTTTATCCATAAACATGATGATGAGGCTTTTCGATTGCACGCCCAACTGAAGCCCGATGGAACCGGAGGCCGTGCTGTAGTAACCCACGGTGGTGCCGCCGACCCGCAGGGCACCTTCGCCGTATTCTCCGCCCACCACCATACCGGCTTTCACAATGGATGGAAATACCAGTATCCCGGCCGCCTTTGCGGCGAGTTCTTTTCCTTCCGAGGTTTTGTCATAAAAGCTGCTCAGAACGGCATTTGTCCTGGTGTCTATTTCGGCCGCCGTTGCGGCTTCGGCATTGGGCGTCGGGTGGATCGTGAGCATGAGGAAAAAAACGATAAATGTGCAAACAATTCCACAGGATAAGTTGCGCATGGCGATATTATTCCTTGTTTCGATCGTGAATAGAGAGCCAGGAGATTCTTGTGTATCTCATCTAGTACCTGATTTCTATCACTTCGACGGTGAAAAATCAAATTATTGAGGAAAGCATACCGTAACAATTCGGGTATCCGGTGCACTATGAAATGATTATTAATATCGGTATGATTTCGATTTTCGGGCACTAGAATCGGGGACAAATCCGGCAGGCCTCCGGCGGAAATTCGCCGCGCATCCGGCGCCGGCACCCGGAGAAGATATCCCCGTTCCATATCTGCGTAAGGGGACGTTCAAGAATATTGCGGACAATGTAAGCGGGTTGGCAGTCGCAAAGGGTGATATTGCCATCCACATCCACCGCATGCAGGTTGTCAGAAACATATCCAGGTCTTCGACCAGGACGGCCAGGGAAGAAATGTCCGCCACCATTCTTTCATAGGCGAAGCGCTTCTCAAGGGCCTTTTCCGTTTCCCGCTGGCGGTTGGATAACTTCTCCCGCATTTTTAATTTTTCGGATAAATCTTTGTATGTGAAGGTGGGGATCATTGGAAATACTCTTCCCCATTGGCCGCCAAAAGCCGCCATTTACCCGGCGATGTAATTAAAGTTTGTCGAAGATAAGAGGCCGGTCTTTTAAAAGCCGTTATTTTTTGATTTTGGTCAGTTTTGTCCCTTCGAGGGTCAAATTATACATGAGCCCTTTTTGGCCGAATATAAAGCCTATGATCGGCTCCTGTGAGGTGGTCGTGTCAAGCGATCCGCCGGCACCGATCGTTACGAGTGCCACCGATCCGTCAACACCCACTTCCCATCCCTGGCTTTTACGGAAATTTTCTAGGGCGGTCTTGTCCATAAACATGATGATGATGCTTTTCGACTGGACTCCCAGTTGGAAGCCAATGGAACCGGAGGCCGTGCTGTAGTATGCCACGGTTTTGCCACCGATTCGCAGGGCGCCTTCCCCGTATTCACCGCCCAACACCATGCCCGCCTTGACCACGGACGGGAATATCAAAATACCCGCAGCTTTTGTCGCCAGTTCTTTGCCCGCCGGAACGGTTTCGTAAAATTTTTCAAGCGTGGCATTCGCCTTGGCATCTATCTCAACCGCAGAGGCGGCTTCCGCCCGGGATCCCGTAAAGAGAGAAAAAAAAGCGGCAGCGATCAATACATAAATAAAACCGAGGAATGAATATCTCATTGGTAGCTTCCCTTTTTATAGAGCGCCCTAACGGGGGGCCCGTGTCAGCTGCATTGTTTTTTTTCTATCATCTTGCCAAAAAAAAATCAAACCGATGTAGCGGTACCCCTGTGGTGCGGCAGCTACCGCGCTTCCCGTTTTTCGATGATGTTGCCTCTTCGATCGACGATAATTTCCGTCAGGGGTATCCTTATCCCCGAGGCTTCGCGTGCCTTTCGAATGATGGTATGAAGACCCGAGCAGCAGGGGACCTCCATGATGACTGCGGTGAGGCGTTTGATGCCCCCGTGCCGGATGATTTTTTCCATTTTTTCCAGGTACACCTGGACGTCGTCGAATTTGGGGCATCCCATCATGACGGCGCGGCCCTTGATCAGTTTTTTATGCAGGTCCGGGTAGGCGGCGGGGACGCAATCCGCCAATACGAGGACATCGGCATCCTTCAGAAACGGTGCGTTGGAAGGTACCAGGCGAATTTTGACCGGCCAGTGCGAGAGTTCCGATTCGGAAAGCGGTGCAATGTCCGGCAGGTCGGCTGGAGCGGCAGGCGCCGCCTTGTCGAAACACATGATTTGCGTCGACGGACATCCGCAGGCCATGATGGTCTCTTTGGGTGCCGGTTTTCGGGAATCAAGATCAGCCAGCCGATGTTCCACTGCATCTTCATCAAACTCCTCCGCCTCCCGCTCCTCGATGCTCAGGGCTCCGGTGGGGCATTCCCCCAGGCAGGCACCGAGGCCGTCGCACAGGTTGTCGGACACCACCTTTGCCTTTCCGTCCACGATTTCAAGGGTTCCTTCGGCACAGGAGGGTACGCACTGGCCGCATCCGGTACAGAGTTCTTCGTCTATATGGATGATTTTTCGTATTATCTTCATGCTGTTCCCTTTCAAAAAGCTATTATATTTCCCGCAGAGGCGCAGAGACGCAGAGAACGGCAAGAAGTTGAGATAATAAGAGGCTGAGAAGTTCAGAAAACATCAATATGTGGACATTGTAGTTTGTTCTCGACGTCTTACCCTCTCAACTTCTTATCTTCTGTTTTTACAGTCCTCTGCGCCTCTGCGGGAGACCTTTTTTTGTTTTCAACAACCTGTCATGGCAGCTGGAACGTTTTTTTCGCCTCCACCCGGCCGCTTTGGGTCAGGAAGGATTTTTCGATGATCCGTTCCAGGCGTTCAGGATCGGGAGGAGAGGTTTTACGATCATCTTCAAGGTTTGCGATGAGATCTGCATCATAGAGCACCTTGAAATTGACGGTTTCCACCTCCCGGGGGTGGTGGTGATGCCCGACGATGTCAACCACCTCAGTGATCAAGGCATCCTTGGCCCCCAGCTTTGTCAGAATTTCCCTGGCAATAGCAGGTCCCTCCGCCTCCTGATATTTTGCCGCCGTGCTCTGATGTTTCCGCTCGGCTTCATGGATGCCGATATCATGAAGATACGCCGCGCACAGGATCACCGAGAGGTTGCCGCCTTCGGCCCGGCCGATGGCTTCGGCATGCCGCGCCACCCGCATGGCATGTCCGATGCGCTTGAAATCGGATTTGAAATACCGCTTCATCTCCACCGCCACCCGGTCCTTCAGGAGATCCTCCTTCCGGGCCACCAGCTCCGGCGGCAGGCTTCCGAGGCATTGTTCCGCGTATTCGCAGTACGAGGCGCATCCGAAATCCATTTTCGGGTTCATCATCCGGTGACCGCACCGGTCGCATTTCCGAGTCGTGTCGTCCTTGAAAAACTCCACAGGCCCGCCGCATTTCGGGCACGTCGTCTCAAAGATCGCATTCGATTGCCAGTATCGGCTGTCTTGACCGGGGCATTTCATGGCGTTTCTCCTCTCATTTGACTGACGCTTGCAGATTCGGCGCCGGGAACCGTGCCCTGCTGGCTTTGTAGGTCAACAACGCCGCGATGACCAGGGGGAGGACACCGCAGCAGATGAAGACGATATCGCCCGGAAGGCGGGCCCACTCGATGGATCGCACAAGGTGCTGATCGAGGTATGCCGCGCTGCGGGCGTGCCAGTATCCGTTTTGCAGCACATCCCGGAGTTGAAGGATGCCGCCGGGGAACAGATTGCCGGCGATCATCAGCACCAGCCCGATGTTGAGGCCCCAGAAAGAGACCCGGATATACTTCTCGGGCCGTGTCCACTGAGCATCGGTGAGCACCTGCCGGAAGGCCAGAACCATGAGGGCCACCGCTTCCATGCCGAAGACCCCCATCAGGGCCGCATGACCGTGATTCGGGGTAAGAAGTGTGCCGATTTCATAGAAGTTGACGATGGGCAGATTGATCAGGAAACCGAAGATGCCTGCCCCCACGAAGTTCCAGAACCCGACGGCCATCAGAAAGTAGAACACCCACTTGTAGGGGGATGCCTTGCCGTGCGTAGGCCCGTTTTCATCCCCGCGGGTCAGTTTGATGAAGTCCCAGGCATCGAGGGTCAGCAGGGTCAGCGGCACCACTTCCATGGCGGAGAACACGGCCGAAAAAGCCATGTTCACGTGGGACTGGCCGGTCCAGTACCAGTGATGGCCGGTCCCCACCACGCCGCTTCCCAGAAACAGAATGGCATCCAGATACACGACACGGATAGCCGTTTTGCGCGACACCAGGCCCATCTGGTAAAACATGACGGCCACCATGGTGGTGACGAACAGCTCGAAGAAACCCTCCACCCACAGGTGGATGATCCAGAAACGCCAGGTATCCACCACGGTGAAATTGGAATTGCTGCCGAAGAAAAATGCCGGCAGGTAGAACAGGGGGATCACACCGGCGGCCACGGTAAACAGCGTGGACAGCTCGCGGCTCTCCGGATCCCGATACGTCGGCTTCACGAAGCGTACCAGCAGCACCATCCATATCACCAGACCCACGACCAGCAGAATCTGCCAGGCACGTCCCAGGTCGAGGTATTCCCAGCCCTGGTCACCGAGCCAGCTCCACAGTCCGCCGAGCAGTTGGCGAACGCCCAGCAGTTCCCCGATCAGGCTCCCGCAAACCAGGACCACCAGCGCCCAGAACAGAAAGTGAATGCCGGCTACCTGGCCCTTCGGTTCCCGATTGCCCAGCGACGCCGCCAGCACCAGACCGCCGCCGATGAAGGCGGTGGCGATCCAGAAGATGGCCAACTGCACGTGCCAGGTGCGCAACACCGTGGTGGGCAGCAGCGCATACAAATTGAACCCGTAAAACGAGCCCGGTTCGGCGCGGGTGTGCGCTGTCGCCCCTCCCACGAGCACCTGGACGAGAAAGAGAAGTGCCACGATGACGAAATACTTTATCACCGCCCGCTGGCTGTCGGTGGCCTGCCCCGGCTGCATGTGCGGCTGCAGGGGTTCGGCATCCCGCTTCCAGCCCAGATAGTTGAACTTGCCGAAGAGAAACAGGATCAGGGCGGTGGCACCGAGCAGCGCGATGAGGCTCAGGGCGCTCCACAGCAGCGCGGCGTGCGGGGGAAGATTGCCGGCCAAGGGGTCATAGGGGAAGTTGCTGGTATAGGAGTAGGAATGACCGGGACGGTCTGCGGCCGCAGCCCATGCCGCCCAGGCAAAGAATGCCGTCAGGTGCGTCAGGTCTTCGGGATTGCGGATATATTTGGCCGGCAGTCCGCCGTTTTCAGATTCCTCCGAAAAATGCTTCGTCCACATGGGGATCTGGCTGTGGTAAGAGGCCTCCTCGGGTCCGGTGAACAGAAGCGTTTGGGTCTTCGGATCGTAGCGGTTTTTCTTCAGCAGCAGCTGCACGTCTGTGTTCAGTGCATCGCTGCGATCGGCATCCAGCTGATCGCGTTTGAGGCCATAGCGCTTCAGTGCCAGATAGTCTGCGGTCTGCAGCGCCAGGGTATGAAGATACTGGGCGGAAAAATCGGGCCCGAGGTAGGCGCCGTGGCCCCAGAGGGTGCCGTTTTCCATGAGACCGTATTTGAGAAATACCCGTTGACCGGCCCGGATGTCCGCACCGGTAAAAACCGTATTGCCGGCGCTGTCCACAACGCTTTCGGGCACCGGGGGGCCGTCATCATACGCCCGGAGCGAAAGAAAAATCAGAATCGTAAAGCCGATAATGAGCGTGACACCGACGCCGATCCGCCACCAGGGCGAAACCCCTTGATTTTGTTCGACCATGGCTCGATCCTCCTTGTTAATTTTCAAAAGAAATCCCCCCAGGGCGAACGCATGTAACATCGGATGATGTCATGATCGGGGTCGCTATCGGTATCGGGATCGCTATCGAGCTTTTTCCGATCCCGATACCGACAGTGATTCCGACCCCGATGACGTCGTCACATCTTACATGCGATCGCCCTCAAAGCCCCCCCCGTCCCGCCGATGTCCGATTCACCGGCGTTTTTGCAGCGTTTCGACCAGGGATGCGTATTTTTCGTGGATCATCTTCCGGTCGAATTCCCAGAAAGCCGCCAGCATTTCCTGGTCCTCCGCATCCGAGAGGTATGCCCGGGAGGACGGAAAGAAGCCCCGGTCCTCCTTCTCGATATGCTTGGGGTAGAATTCGACGAGGGTCTTGAGCCCCTTGGCGATATCCTCCAAGGCGGCCGCGTCCCCCTGGCGGTAGCGGGCGTTGGCGGCAACCAGTGCTTTGGTGACCCGGCGGCCGAAGGCATGCTCCTCGATCAATTCGTCCATGACCTTCCGCACCTCGGCGGAGAGCGGCTTGTCGTTCAAATTCCGGAACAGGATGTCTTCCTCCTTCCCGTGGTGGGTCCGATCGGCGTAAATCCGGATGAAATCCACCGCCGTATCCACGAATACGGGATCCACTTTGCGTTTCGATTCGATTTCCAGCAGGGCACCGCGAATGACCGAAATCATCCGTTCGATCAGGCGATGTTCTATCATGAGCGGTCCGCGTGCTTGCATTTTTTATCCCTCCATTCATCTTTCATGTTGTCGATCATCCCAAAATCGCCTTCAAATCCTCCTCCGGGGTGCTGATGGGCATGATGTTGAATTTCTCCACCAGCACATTGAGCACGTTCGGCGATATGAAAGCCGGCAGGCTCGGGCCCAGGCGGATGTCCTTGATTCCCAGATAGAGAAGGGTGAGGAGGATGGCGCAGGCCTTCTGCTCGTACCAGGATAGAATCAGGGACAGGGGCAGATCGTTGACGCCGCAGTCAAACGCTCCGGCCAGGGCCACGGCGATCTGGACCGCCGAGTAGGCATCGTTGCACTGGCCCACATCCAGGAGGCGCGGAATGCCGCCGATGTCGCCCAGATCCTTGTCGAAAAACCGGATTTTGCCGCAGGCCAGGGTGAGCACCACGGTATCGGCGGGGGTTTTTTCCACGAACTCGGTATAGTAGTTGCGGCCGGGTTTTGCGCCGTCGCAGCCGCCCACCAGAAAAAAGTGGCGAATGGCTTTTCCTTTGACCGCCTCGATCACCTTGTCGGCCACTCCCAGGACGGCGTTTCGGGCGAACCCCACCATGACGGTCTTCCCCGGTGTGTCCTCGGTGAATCCTTCCATGGTCATGGCCTTTTCGATGACCGGGGTGAAATCCTTGTCCGCGACATGGACGACCCCCGGCCAGCCCACCAGGCCCGTCGTGAAAATATTGCCCTTATAGGCTTCCTGGGGTTTCTGGATGCAGTTGGTGGTCATGAGAATCGCTCCGGGAAAAAGAGAAAATTCCCGGGCCTGATTCTGCCACGCGGTTCCGTAATGGCCGTAAAAATGGGGATATTTTTTAAGTTCCGGATACCCGTGGCAGGGGAGCATCTCGCCATGGGTGTAGATGTTGATGCCTTTTCCCTCGGTCTGCTTGAGCAAAAGTTCCAGGTCCCTCAGATCGTGACCGGAAACGAGGATGGCCTTGCCTTTTTTGGCACCCAGAGGAACGGCAGTGGGGACCGGATGGCCGTACGTGCCGGTGTTTCCGGCGTCCAGAAGCTCCATGGCCCGGAGATTGATTTTCCCGCACTCCATGGCAAGTCCCACCAGATCATCCGCGCCGACGCTGTCGTCCAGTGTGGCGGCCAGGGCCCTGTATATGAAACCGGCGATTTCACCATCACTCTGCCCCAGGATTTGTGCATGATCCGCATAGGCCGAAATTCCTTTTATTCCATAGGTGATGAGTTCTCTCAGGGACTGGATGTCCGGATCGATGTCGGGGTTGGCCTTGATGCCGACACCTTCGCCCTGGCTTACCAAACCGGCCAGGTCGGCGGCCGGCGTGAAGGCGGCCGGTCCATCCGGGTAGGCCCCCGGCGCACCCGCGGCTTTCGCGGCCTGCTTGAGTTCCTCGCGGATGGCGGCACACCGGCGAATCAGGGCATCAAACCGCCGGGGATCAAAGTCCACGTTGGTGAGCGTGGAAAAGACCGCCTCATAGGTGAACTTATCCGCCGATGGATTGGAGATGCCGACTTTCCGGGCCTCCAGAGCCACCTGGCTCAGCCCCTTGACCGCATAAATGAGCAGGTCCTGCAGGGCCGCCACCTCCGGCTGTTTTCCGCATACGCCCACTTTTGTACAGCCTTCACCCCTTGCCGTCTGTTCGCATTGAAAACAAAACATATCATGTCTCCTTAATGTTGGTTGCCGTTTCTTGATAACTGCTCTTGCGTTCTTTTGATTTCACAATAATCAAACCCCGGAGAGCGCGCCTTGACTTAGATCAAAAAAGATGGGATTTTTTTCAAAAAAGAATTCCGCGGTGAAGTTTGAAGCCTTCCGGGGCGCTCGCCGATTTTCATGCTATCATGGTGGCGTGCCGGGAACCTAATATTATTTATTTTTTAAACGGATGGACGGATAGAAGATGCGAGCCGGACATATGGATATTATTTCAGAAGTACCGCTGTTCAGTGGCCTTCCGGAAGATCAATTGGAGAAGCTGCGGTCCATTGTAAAAGTCCGGGAGGTTGAAAAGGGAACCGTTATTTTTTCGGATGGAGAAAATGCGAACGGCTTTTACGTGGTGGCGGACGGCTCGGTGAAGATTTACAAAATGTCCATGGAGGGGAAGGAAAAAATCCTTCATATCTTCGGGGCGCCCGAGCCTTTCGGGGAAGTGCCGGTCTTCGCGGGGACCCGGTTTCCGGCAAACGCCCAGGCCGTAGAGCGAAGCCGACTGTTTTTTTTCCCCCGGGCGGCGTTCGTGCAACTGGTCACAGAGAACCCGTCCCTGTGCCTGAACATGCTGGCAGTGCTGTCCGCACGGCTTCGCCAGTTCGCCGGCCAGATCGAGAACCTTTCCCTCAAGGAGGTGCCGGCCCGGCTGGCATCTTATCTATTGTCACTGTCCCGGGAACAGGGAAATTCCAGGACGGTGAATCTTCCGATCAACAAAGGGCAGCTTGCGGGGCTTCTGGGCACCATCCCCGAGACGCTCTCCCGAATTTTCTCTCGAATGACCCAGCAGGGATATATTACGGTGGATGGCCGCACCATTCATCTTCTGAATTTCGAGGGTATCGAAGATCTTGTCGAAAGCGGGAAGCTGGTGGATTAACCTCAATATTTTCTTCCAGATAAAATCCCGATTCGGTAAACGTGAGAGCCGCCTGCCCCAAAAATATAAAAGGGCGTCCCATGAAGTACCTAGAATGGAACGCCCTTTTGCGTTTCGGGTAGCAGCGCGCTAGATGACGGTAACATTGACAGCCGCCGGTCCCTTTTTTCCCTGCTCGATATCGAAGGTGACTTCGTCGCCTTCGTTCAGGGACTTGAAACCGGAACTGTTGATGCCTGAATGGTGGACAAATACATCCGGGCCTTCCTCCTGCTCAATAAACCCATACCCCTTTTGATTGTTGAACCATTTAACTTTTCCCTTTGCCATTGTGACCCTCTCCTTTTCATGGTGTTATATATGTTCCATCTCACGGGTTGCCACGATGACACGGGGTGCCGCCCTAAGAATAGAACAAATGTGATACGCTCCGGGCGCATCATGCTGAAAGTTTTGTTATAGTATCTTCTTTTCATCCCGCAAATCAAGTCATAATTGAATGATTGTCTATGATTCCGGCGAATTCCTTTCCCAATGGATCATTGACAATTGCCGGGTCTGCCTCTATAGGCACTGGGGAAGGCCTGTCTCCGCCCGCCATGCGGAATTTTTTCAGGTCGGAAGGGGCGCATGAACGATTCTAACGACTGGAAAATATTCGATCGAGACCATATCTGGCATCCTTATACGTCCATGAAAAATCCACTGCCGGTCTATCCCGTGGTGAGGACGGCGGGCGTTCGGCTGATTTTAGAGGATGGTCGTGAACTGGTGGACGGCATGTCCTCCTGGTGGGCCGCCATTCATGGTTATAACCATCCGGTATTAAATGATGCGCTTTGCCGGCAGGTTTCATCCATGAGCCATGTCATGTTCGGCGGGATCACCCATCCGGCGGCCGTCTCACTTGCAAGGCGTCTGGTGGCGCTGACACCGGACCCCCTGGATAAGGTTTTTTTCTGTGATTCCGGCTCGGTGTCGGTGGAGGTGGCCATCAAGATGGCGATTCAGTACTGGCATGCCAGAGGACAGCCTGATAAGCATCGGCTTTTGACCATCCGCTCCGGGTACCACGGGGACACCTTCGGGGCCATGGCGGTATGCGATCCTGTGACCGGCATGCATGAACTTTTTTCGGGGATTCTGCCCCGCCATTTTTTCACCGATGCCCCCGGATGCGGATTTGATGCGCCGTGGGATGAGTCGGATATTGCCGGTTTCGAGGAGAGTATCGGATCCCATCACCAAGAGATCGCTGCCGTCATCCTGGAACCCATCGTCCAGGGCGCCGGGGGGATGCGGTTTTATTCGCCCGAGTATCTTCGCCGGGTACGGCAGCTGTGCGACCGCCATGGTGTTCTGTTGATTTTCGATGAAATTGCCACCGGATTCGGACGGACTGGGAAACTTTTTGCCTGCGAGCATGCGGGGATCTCCCCGGACATCATGTGTCTGGGGAAAGCCATGACCGGAGGCTATATGACGCTGGCGGCCACCCTCACCACCCAAGGCGTGGCCGAGAGTATCTCAGGCGGCAATCCGGGACTTTTTATGCATGGTCCGACGTTTATGGGGAACCCGTTGGCCTGTGCCGTGGCCGGGGCCAGCATCGATCTGCTTCTGGAAAGCCCATGGCAGGCGCGCATCGCCGCCATTGAATCACAACTTAAAAAGGAGCTTTCGCCCTGCGCGCAGCTTCCCGGGGTCAAGGACGTCCGGGTGCTGGGGGCCATCGGGGTGGTGGAACTGGTTGAGCCGGTGGACATGGCAAAGGCACAGAAACGGTTTGTGGAAAAGGGCGTCTGGATCCGCCCGTTCGGCCGGCTGGTCTACACCATGCCGCCTTATATAATAGAACCCGGGGACCTGACACGTGTTACCAATGCCGTCTGTGAGGTAGTAAATGAGCAAGTTTGACTTTATGGATATCGAACTGGACGGCAGGGTGGCCAAGAGCCGGCTTCGGCGGCTTCGGACCGCCGATCCGCAGAGGGGCCCCGTGGTCGAGATGGACGGGAAACAGTTGATCGTCTTCTGCTCCAACGACTATCTCGGGCTTTCCAAACATCCCCTGTTGAAGGAACGGGCGACTTCGTACGTCGAGCGTTTCGGCGCGGGGTCCACCGCCTCGCGCCTGATCTGCGGCAACCTGCCCTACTTCGATGGAGTGGAAAGAAAGCTGGCCGATCTCAAGGGGACGCAGGCCGCCCTTGTGTACAACTCGGGCTGGCAGGCCAATATTTCCCTGCTGCCGGCCCTTACGGACAGAAAATCCCTGATTCTTTCGGATCGGCTCAATCACAACAGCCTCATTATGGGATGCCTTCTGTCCCGGTGCAAAGTGGTCCGGTTCAGGCACAACGACATGGCCCATCTGAAGCAACTCCTGGAAGAAAAGAGAAATGCCGGATTTTCCCGGATTGTGATCGCAACGGAATCGGTGTTCAGCATGGATGGGGATGCGGCGGACATCGACCGGCTCGTGACTCTTTCCCGGGAGTTTGATGCCATTCTCCTGGTGGACGAAGCCCACGCCACGGGCGTGCTGGGCTCCCGGGGAATGGGACTGACATGCGGGAAAGGGGTGGACGTGGTCATGGGTACCTTTGGGAAAGCCTGTGGCAGTTTCGGGGCCTATATCGCCTGTTCCGAGAGAATTCGGGAATATATGATCAACTGCTGTGCCGGATTTGTCTTTTCCACGGGACTTCCACCGGCGGTGATGGGGGCCGTGGATGCGGCCCTGGACCTGATCCCGCAGATGGACCAGGAGCGGGCGGCGCTTCATGCCCGGGCTGACCGGCTGCGGGCCAGTCTCCGGGACATGGGCTGGTCCACCGGAGATTCCTGCACCCAGATTGTCCCGGTGATGGTGGGGAGCGATCGGGATGCCGTCGAGCTTTCCGCGTTTCTGGAAGCGCGAGGCATTCTGGCAAGCGCCATTCGTCCTCCTACGGTCCCGGAAGGAGAGAGTCGGATTCGACTTTCGCTTTGTGCGCTTCATACGGACGACCACCTGGATCGATTGATTCAAGCCTTTCAGGCATGGGAGAAGCGGTAAATGGTCGATTTCCCCAGGCGTGTTTTTGTGACCGGAACCGATACGGAGGTGGGAAAAACCCTTGTGGCCGCCATGCTGGTGTCGGGCCTGGACGGATATTACTGGAAACCGATTCAAAGCGGTGCGGATGAAGGTACCGATACCGAGTGGGTTAAGCGGAAAACCGGACACCCGGGCGACCGTTTTTTCCCGGAGACATACCGGCTGAAGGGATTCATGTCCCCCCACGCCGCGGCAATGATGGAAAATGTAAACGTCGAGTTGTCGGCGATTCGGATGCCGGACCTGGAGGTTTCGAAACACCTCGTGATCGAAGGGGCCGGCGGCCTCATGGTGCCGCTGGATGACCGATGGCTCATCATCGATCTCATCAGGAAATTGGCGGCGCCGGTGCTTCTGGTGGCAAGAAGCGGGCTTGGTACCATTAACCACACCCTGCTGTCCCTTGAAAAGCTGAAGAACTATGATATCGATGTCTTCGGCGTGGTGATGAACGGACCCCGGAACGATGGCAACCGGAAGGCCATCGAAGACTTCGGGAAGACAAAAGTTCTCGCACAGATCGAGCCGATGGAGAAGATTAATACTGAAACACTGGCAGATGCATTTTGGAAGTATTTCGGTTGAGCGACGGAAATAAAGCATTTCTCCCGCAGAGACGCAGAGGCGCAGAGAACTACAGAAACTGAAGATAAGAAATTGAGAAGGTAAGGTGTTGAGAAAAAAGTGCAATATTTAAATAGTGATGTTTTCTAAACTTCTTAACCTCTTATCATCTCAGCCTCTTGCTGTTCTCCGCGTCTCTGCGCCTCTGCGGGAAATAATTCTGGAAGTAAAAAAATGGACAGAAAAGCGTTTTTATCGCTGGCGGAAAAAATTATTGAGGGCCACGAGCCGGGACATGAAGTCTATCGCGA
>JBECKW010000181.1:0-8750 GCA_040235505.1 Desulfobacterales bacterium | reverse complement strand
GACATCAAGAAGGTGGCCGTTATCGGCGCCGGCACCATGGGCCACGGCATCGCCCAGGCCTTTGCCTACGCCGGGTACCAGGTCAGCATGATGTCCAGAACCGAGAAAACCCTTGAAAGGGCCATGGGCCTCATCAAGACCAGCCTGGAGTCCATGGCCGCCGCCGGCCTTGTAGATGCCGACAAGATTCCCGACACCCTGTCCCGCATCACCACCTGCACCCGCATCGAAGAGGCTGCAAAGGATGTGGACATCGCCTTCGAGACCATGCTGGAGAACAAGGAAGCCAAAATCAAGGTGTTCGAAGAACTGGACAAATACTGCCCGCCCCGGGCGCTCATCGCCAGCAACACCACCTTCCTGAATCCTTTTGAATTCGCCAACACCAGCCGGCCGGACAAAGTCCTCATCGCCCATTTCTATGCGCCGCCCCAGATCATTCCTCTGGTGGACGTAGTCAAGGGACCGGAGACCGACATGGCCAACGTGGATCTTATGGCCGAACTTCTCAGAAGCATGGGCAAAAAGCCCATCGTCTTCAAGAAATATGTCTCCGGTTACGTGGTGAGCCGTCTGCAGATCGCCCTTCAGCGGGAGCTTTACTACCTGATGGATGAAGACTACCTTACTCCCCGTGAAGTGGACGACGCCTGTATCTGGGGTCTTGCCATGCGCATGATGATCGTGGGCGCCGTGGGCCGCATCGATTACGGCGGCATCGGCCTGAGCGTGAACAACCTGAAAAAACCCGCCTGCCCCCAGACACCCGTCGAGTACATGCCGAAGAAGATTTTCGAACTGGAAGAACAGGGCCACCTCGGCGTGAAGACCGGCAAGGGCTTCTACGATTACGGCGGAAAACCCGAAGCAGAGCTTTGTGCCGCCCGGGATGAGAAGCTTCTGAAAATGCTCAAATTCGCCATGGATCTGGGGGATGCCCTGCCCGGAAACGAAGAGCAGGTCAAAACTGCCCGGAAGGCCTCATGATCCTGACCGATACTTGACGGATTGATCTGAAAGGGGGAAACATTCGTTTCCCCCTTTCTGTTTTTTGTCATCCCCGTCATAGACCGGATAGACAGCTTTATAGACCAGCGCGTTCGCATGGCAGCATTATCCCGGTAAGTTGACAAATAGGGTTACATAGTTCATATGTTCACCATTTCGACCGTCTTTTCTTCGTACTTTTAACCTGTCACAACGCTTTTCAGACAAGATCCTTCGTGGGTGAATTCAAAGTGGTTAAACGACCATAAAGGATTCTGTTTGACACCCCCTGGAGGGTACACGAAACGCATAAAAATGGATCAAGAAAATATCTATCACCATTTTTTTAAACGTAGACCTGGCTACAGGAAAAATATCGAGCAAAGGAGTATGCCATGAATGAAACCGTCAATACCGGTTTTCGTTGGTGGGCCCTGGTCGCGATGTTTCTGGTAACGGCAACTGCAGCGACCTTCATGGTCGTGCCGACACTTCTCATAGGGACGTTGATGCGCGCCTCAGGGTTATCACCCCAGCAGGTCGTTTTCATGACCACGGGAATCTTCCAGATCATTCTCCCGGCAGCAATGATTCTCAGCGGCCCGTTTCTCGATAAATTCGGATTCTCGAAAATCTATATCGGCGGGTTGATCATTATGAGTATCGGCGCGCTGTTAACGCCATTTTTCGGCCATTCATTTTCAGGCATGGTCTTCATCAGGACCCTTCAGGCCCTGGGCGCTGGACCTATTATGGTGGCAGTGATTCCCATTGCCGCAAAATACTTCCCGGTCAACCTGCGAACCGTCATTATCGTGTTGCAGGCGCTTGCGGTATCGGCAGGCATCATTATCGGTACAGGTCTAAACTCAATAATCTTCCAATCTGCGAAAACCCCACTAATGGCTCTGGCATGGTTGGCCCCCATCACTATCCCCGGCCTTGTGTTATCGCTCATCACAGCCTCAAGCTCAAAACAACTGGAAAAGGATCCTGCCGGGGAAAAAGCCTTCTGCCTGGAAGATATCGGCCGTGTTTTTTTACGACCCGTCACCTGGACAGTGATCGGGTGTTTCGCCATGGCCAGCTGGGTCTATCAATCTGCCAGCAGAGTGTTCCTCGAATATTTCATCTCCCATCCCCCTGGATCCCCAGGGGGTCCGGGGCATGATCTTCCCGGTGGCAAAGCGCTCTTTACGGTGTTCGGAATCGCCATGATTTTCGGAATGATCGCCAGTGTCCTGATCACCGAAAAACCCCTGAAGGGAAATGCCAGACCGGTGGTGGTCGCCGGTTTTGCGATCCCGACGATTTTCATTTATCTTATCGAATTTTCCGCCCCCGCTGCCGGCCATATACTTCTCGGACTTTACTTGTTTGCCATGGGCTTTTTTCTGGCCTTTGTCCACCCTCAGGTATTGGGAGTTATTGCAAAGTACTACCCTGCGCACACCACCGGCACTCTTGGCGGTCTGGTAATGGGCATCGGCGGTTTCATGGGCCTGGCCGGCATCAAAGCGTGCATGAAAGCCAGCCTATTGTCCGGATATGGGTTATCGTTCGATATCATAGTGGGGGCCGCTGTCCTGGGAGTAATCTTCGCCCTGTTTCTGAAAACAAATGATGGGCTTTCTATGAAAAAGTAGATTTCATCGAGCTGAACGCCGCTCTCACCCCCGGAGCATGCGCTCCAGCCGCCGTGCATTCTCTGTGGCCTGGCCCCGGACATGGTTGTTGAAAAAGACGACCCCGCTTCGGGCCTGCTGTGTCATTCGGGAGATAGTGCCGGATAGCCCGCCGAGTTCCTCGTCGCTGTAACTGTAGTCGAACTTCTTCTGCATGTTTCCCGAGCGCCATCCCTGAACATTCCGGCCGTGGAGCCGGACGTAAAAAAGATCGGGGTTGGTCACCACATCTAGTAGCGGAAAGAACCCGGGCAGATCCGGAGCATCTACCGTGACCAGGGTGATTTTTCGGCGGTTCAATTCCTCAAATACCCGGTCGCTCGCCCAGGAACGGTGCCGGAACTCAACGGCCAATGGGAGACCGGCCAGCTCATCCAGAAGCACCGCAAGGTACTTTCGGTTTTCGGGGCTTCGGTCAAAATAGGGCGCCAGTTGTACCAGGACCGCCACCAGTTGCCGGGACTGCAGCAGGGGCGCGATCCCTTCCCGGTATCGCACCACCTCCCCCCGCCACTCGTTCAGGGCCACTTCATGGGTGAGGGTTCGGGTGAGTTTGGCCGTAAACCGGAAATCCGGTGGCACCTGGCTCCGCATCCTTTCAAGAACCTGGGCCTTGGGCATCTGGTACCAGGTGAAATTCAGCTCGGTAACGGGAAATGTTTCTGCGTAACGGGCCAGCATATGACCCGACTTCGTCCCCTGGGGATAAAACCCGGCCGCCACCCACTCGACGTAAGAATATCCGCTGGTACCTACGAAAATCTTCTGACACGTCCTGATCTCTTTTTGGCTCATTAGAGTTTTCGTAACAAGTTCAAATTGTTATGGCATATGTAGAAGTAGGCACAAAGGCACAAAGTAAAAAACAAAAAGCAAGGTTCCTGACGTTCAAGAGTGTTATCAAATCTAATCAAGTAATCAGAAGTCCGGGTGTACATTTTTTGTATGATTTTTTCCCTATTGGCCTACATCGATTAAATGAGTTCCGGCCTTCGAAAATACTTTCGGCATGCTTCTGCGATAGCACGCGGTTAACTTTGTGCCTCTGTGCCTCTGTGCCTTTGTGCCTCATATTTTTCCCATCACATCCGGCCCCCGGTGAATGCCGATCACCCTTCCCTGAACCAGCACCTCGTCAAAGCCGTACCGCATGGAGGCGTAATTCGGATTTTCAGGCCGAAGCTCGATATGATCCGAATGCAGGAAAAAACGTTTGACGGTGGCTTCCTCTCCGCCGATCAGCGCCACCACGATTTCCCGGTTTTGGGCATACTGACGCGGCTCGCATATGGCCAGATCCCCCTCCAGAAGACCGGCATCTTTCATGGAATCCCCCTTGATCCGCAAGGCGAACAGGTTCCGGCCCCGGTACACGGAGGCATCCAGCACCAGTGTCCCGTCCCAGTCCTGCTGGGCGTACATGGGAAGCCCGGCCGTCACCCGGCCGATGACGGGAACCTCGCACCATCGCTGGATCGCCGCGGTCTCCTGAACCCGGTTCAGGAGATAGACCGACCGACTGTAACGTCCATCCCGCTTCACATACCCCTTCTCCTCCAAAGTCCTGAGTCCCTGGGCCACGGCGGCGTGGCTCACATTCAGGTCAGAAGCCGCCCGCCGCAGACTCGGCGGAGTCCCCTCCTCCGCGATGACCTCCTGAAAATAATCCAGCAATCGCTGCTGTTTTTCCGAAAGTGTTTCGGCCATACAAGCCTCCCTTTTTTTCCTTGCCGGCAGCACTGAGGATCACCCGGCACAAAAACCTTCAACCCATCGCCCATTGCCTATCGCCTATTGTATCCTTTGGAATGTAAATGTCAATGTAAATATAGGCCGGGGTCGTTCCGTGAAAAAATCGGCATTACGTTTTTTCTGGCCCGGCTGAGATGTTTATCCTGGTCGGTCCGCTTCTGATGCCACTGCCCCAGTTCGGCCAATACGACCACCAGCCGGGGTGTTGATGATGGAACCAATTTAACACAAAAAAAAACTTGACTTTTAAACAAACGTTTGAAACAAATGTTCTATTAAAGGAGATGCCATGACGGAAACCGGCGGCAGCCATTCCACAAAAGAACGCATTCTGGAAAAAGCGGAAGCCCTTTTCGCCGAAAGGGGATTTCACGGGGTCAGCATTCGTGAAATCACAACGGCCGCGAAATGCAACATGGCGTCGGTTCACTATCATTTCAACAACAAGTTGAATCTTTACCTTGAGGTATTCCGCTCCCGATGGATCCCCAGGGAAAAGCGAATGTATGACGCGTTTCTCGCGTCACTGGCGGAAGAAAAGGAGCCATCCCCGAGCGAAGTCATCACGGCCCTGGCACATGCCTATCTCAAGGGGCCGCTGACCGACGAGGAAAATCGCCGGCATCGGCAACTGATCGTCCGGGAGCTGTACACCCCCACCGAGGCCTTCAAGCTGGCGGCGGACGAAACCCTGAGGCCCCTTTTCAAAACGCTGTATGGACTTCTGAAGCCCTCCGTCTATAACGGCTCGGAAGGAAATTTAACCTTTGACATCATGAGCATTTTCGGTATTGTTTTATACTTGAACTATTCCCGGCCGATGGTATCTCTCATTACCGGAAAAGGATACGACGATACCTTTAAGACCCTCTTGATCGATCACATGGTCCGGTTTTCCATGAACGGTCTGAGCACCGAATGATGCTCGCCTCCCTCATGCCGATTCGAATGATTTCACCGGGTAAACGAACTGACCATGTGACTAAATGTTAAACATATCAACACCAACAAACATTCTATAAGGAGGCACGTAAAATGTATGACAAACTCAAACTGGATGGGAAAATCGCGTTGATCAACGGCGGCGCCGGCGGCCTGGGCAGCGGCCTCAGCCTTGGCGTAAGCCAGGCCGGCGCCACGGTGGTCATCGCTGACGTATTGCCCTTGGATGAATTGAACAAAAAGGCCGCGGAAATCAAGGCCGCCACCGGCAACGAAACCATGGCACTGAACGTGGATGTCACCAATGAAGAGAGTATGCAGAAGGTGGTGGATGCCGTCGTGGAAAAATTCGGTACCATCGACATCTGCATCAACGCCTTTGGTCTGAACCGCAAAAGCCCGGCCCTCGAATATCCCATGGAACAGTGGGACGCCATGTTCGCAGTCAACGTCAAGGGCATCATGATTGCCTGCAAGAAAGTGGGCAAAGTAATGACCGAAAAGGGCAAGGGCAGCATTATCATCCTGTCTTCCGTCCGGGAAGTCCGTGGATATACCGGCGGCAACTCCGCATACTGCGCCACCAAGGGTGCGGTGGGCATGCTCACCAAGACCCTGGCCATCGAATATGCCCCGTCCAATGTTCGCGTCAACGCCATCGGCCCGTCCCTGGTCATCACCCAGGGCACCATCCATATCAAGAACAATCCCGAACTGGCTGAAAAGTACAAGAAGGAGATTCCTCTCGGCAGATTGGGAGAACCCGAGGACCTGGTTGGAGCCGCCATTTATCTTGGATCCGATGCGTCCAGCTTTGTTACCGGGCATACCATCTTTGTGGATGGCGGTCTGCTCGCCTAATGACGCAAAACGGTATTTACAGATATTAATCAATTAAAAGGAGAAACTGTTATGGCAATCGTAAAAGACCCGTATACTGGGTTGGAACTGGTTGAACTGAGCCACAAGTGGGGACACGGCGTACCGTCTTACCCCGGACAGGCTGAACTGAGAATGCAACGCGGCGTCAAGCATGCCCAGCACGGCGTACTGGCATGGAGAATCTGGACCGTGCTGCACACCGGCACCCACATGAATGCGCCGTATCACATGATCCAGAAAAGCAAGACCATGGCCGATATTTCGCCGGATCGTTTTTTCGGCAACGGCGTCATTCTGAGCATCCCCAAGGGCAGCTATGAGACCATTACGGCCAAAGACCTGGAAGCGGCCACGCCCGCAGTCCAGAAGGGCGACATCGTCGTCATCGTCACCGGATGGCATCACAAGTACTCCGACGGCCTGGAGTACTACGGTGAGTCCCCGGGCCTGACCAAGGACGCCGCCGAATGGCTGGTGGCCAAAGATGTCAAGATGGTCATGGTGGACACCCAGCAGATCGACCATCCCCTGGCCACCTCCCTGGGACCCCATCGCGGCGGCCCCACCATGAAGCGTTTGGCCAAGGCCTACACCGAAGCCACCGGCAAGGACCCCAAAAAAGAGCACGGCGAGTGGAACGTTGCCCACAAAACCCTGCTGGCTGCCGACATCCCCACCGTGGAGCAAATCGGTGGCGATGTGGACGAGCTGGCGGGCAAACGGGTGACCATCGCCGCTACACCCTGGAAATTGAGACCTGGTGATGCCTGCCCGGTGAGGGTTGTGGCCATGTACGATCCCAGCGGCAGCCTTAAGATTCCCTCTGGAAAATAATAACCCCAAACGCAAAGGAAAAATATCATGAGCCTTGAAGTATACGACTTAACTCATACATGTGAACCGTTCATGCCGGAATGGCCGTCGACCCCAAGTCTTCACCTGACGGTCGACAAGCTTCACGCCAAAGACGGCCTTTTTCAGCTGCACTGGGAAGGCATCATGCATCGCTGCACCCATATGGATGCCCCCCTGCACGTAACCGAAAACACCCCTTCCATTGGTGAATATCCGCTGTGGCGCCTGTGCGGTACCGGCGTGTGCGTCTCCATTCCCAAAGAAAAATGGGGCATCATTACCGCTGAAGATCTGGAAGCCGCTCAACCGGCTATCCAAGAAGGCGATATCGTCATGATCAACACCGGCTTCCATCACAAATGGGCCGACGCCGACGAATACTTTGCCTATGGCTGCGGCGCGAACGGCGCTGCCGCCAACTGGCTGGTGGAAAAAAAGGTGAAATGCGTAGGCTACGGTTGCCAGGCCAACGACCATCCCATCGCCACGAAGCTGGTGGACCACGGTCTTGGACCCACCCAGCCCCATCTGATTGATGAGTACAAGGAATTCACCGGCCGCGACGCCAAAGCGGATTTTCCGCTGTGGGAAGACGCGCACAAGAATCTGATGGTCAAAGGTGGCATTCCGGGCATCGAAAACGTCGGCGGCGACTTGGACAAGGTCTCCGGCAAGCGTTGCTTTTTCATGGCCTTTCCGTGGCGTTGGATGGAAGGCGACGGCTGCATGGTCCGCGTTCTGGCCATCGTCGACCCCGACCAGAACTTCAAGTTCGAGACGGGAAAATAAGTTCTTCGACAACTTGTTTACGTCATCCCGTTCAATTCTGACGGATTGAACTTCCCGGGCATCCGGCGGCACCTGCCCCGGATGCCTGGTTTTTTCAGGGTGCCTGAGTTCTCTTCCAAATCATCGACTGTCTACGCGTATTTTTTAAAGCACACAGCCCTGGGAAGAACCTTAAAAAACTTATATTTTACTTGACTAAAACAGTGATGTCTAATATGTTCAGGCCATATAAATGAATGGCATTCATTTTATTACTCATAGTCCATTATCTTCCCGGCAATACTGATAATAAAACGTTTTTTGTTCGTTATAGATAGTTCCACGCAGTAGTCAAAATTCAGGCACAAATTCCGCCCCGGAAGCAAAACGGGGCGGTTGAAGTAATAAGCACAATAGAAGTTCAATTCATACCCGTATCAAGGAGTGCTTTATGCCTGTCATACGCTCTGAAAAAGCGCCTCTTTTGTGGCCCCGGCCCGGGCGGGCCTCCCCCGTGGATTAATCCACCGGCCCCAGGGCTTCCCGTATGCAATCGGATATCAGGTTAAGTGATCATAATTTCGTATGTTGAAGGAGAACAAATGTCTGCGAACGATATCTTTCAAAAAGCCAGAGAAGAAAAAAGAGCCGTGCTCACGGAAATTGAAGCGAAACAGATCCTCCAGGAAGCCGGCATCAGCTGCACGACCACAAAGCTGGCCACCACCAAGGCACAAGCCGTTGAAATCAGTGAAGAGATCGGCTACCCGGCCGTACTGAAAATCTCATCGGTGGACATCACCCACAAAAGCGACGCCGGCGGTGTCAAGGTCAATCTGACGAACCGGGAGGCCGTGGAACAGGCCTGGGACGAAATCA
>JBECKW010000114.1:0-12576 GCA_040235505.1 Desulfobacterales bacterium | reverse complement strand
ACACTGAAAAAAGACTGCCGTCAGGTATTTATCCTTCACCGGCTTGAAGGATTTACGTACGAAGAAATTTCGACCAAAATGGGCATCTCGAAAAGCTTGGTCTACAAACATCTGAATCGGGCAATGCTCCATATTATCAGTAAATTTGAGGATCAAACGTGACATTATGAAATCAGCTTTTAAGCGAACTAAAAATAAAGAAAAAGAAAAAATCGCCATTGAAACAACGGACTGGTTTCTGAAAATAAAATCCGGTCCGCTGTCGCCCGAAGAAGAATTTGAGTTTTACGCATGGCTCCTGGAAAACCCCCAGCATAAGCAGAAATTCGATATGGCCAATGCCCTGTGGCATGTTTCAGAGGAAGTGGCCGACGATCTTCGGGAAATCGCCGAGATGGATGATATCCAGGACGAGCCGCGCACCTCGCCCATGAAGCGGTGGCTTGGAAGAATAAACATGCGTTCCCCAGTGCTTCAGTTTTCCGCCATGTTTACCGTCGTGCTCGTTATCGTACTCGGTTTATGGATGTCCCGTCCCGATGTGCCTTCGAAGGTGACCTATCAGAGCAATACGGGTGAACTGAAAAAAGTATTTCTCCCGGATGGATCGATCGTCATCCTCGATACGGAATCCGCCTTTTCCAGATATTATACGGATGAATCCCGCAACATCGACTTGATCAAGGGACGAGCGTTTTTTTCGGTTGCCAAAGACCCCACACACCCGTTTATCGTAAGGACCGGTAGGGTGGTTGCCCGTGCGTTGGGGACCGAATTTAATGTGTATCGAGACGAAAACGACACAATCTCCGTAACGGTTACAAGGGGTCGGGTTCAGGTCAGCCAAAAAGAAAACGGCCTTCCAACCGGCGGCGAGAGCACTTTTATTGATGAAAAACCGCTTCAGGGGGCCGATGTCATTCTAGCGGGGCAGGAAATTTTGATCGATGAGCGGGAACAGAAAAAAGAAATCAGGCCCGTGGAAATTCAGCATGCAAACACCTGGCAGGAAGGCCGCCTGTACTTTCAGAATACTCCGCTGAGAGTCGTGATTGATGAAATCAACCGATATCTGTTGCATAAAATCATCATTCGCGATTATAGCGCCGGTGATCTTATTGTAAGTCTGAATTACGACATCCGCCGCCATGATAAGTTCCTTGACACACTTGAGAAAGTTCTTCCGGTAGATTATGAGATAGCTCCGGACGGCAAGATCTATCTGTATAAAAAAGGTTAACTTCCATCAGGATTCTGCCGCGAACCTGCCGGCCAGCCAGCCGTGTGTCATGGCCATGCCGATGGTATTACCCGCCAGTGGTGTGCTGTAGCTCCCGCCGTAGCGCCCGCCGAGGGTGTTGCCCGCAACATATAACCCCTTGATGGGCTTCGATGCCTTGTCCAAAACACGCAGGTTCCTGTCCGTCATCAGACCGCACAATGTGGGCAAATCGAACCTCGGTCCGGTGCTTGGGTTCTTGCAGCCGTAAAAGGGCGGTTCCTCGACGGGTATCATCGCCCTTGCTTCCTTGCCGAAGTCGGTGTCGTCTCCCTTATGGCAAAGGGTGTTGTAACGGTGAATGGACTCGATGAAAGTTTGAATCAGGTCGCCGGTGTACCCCAGATATCCGGCAAGTTCTTCAAGGGTATTCGCTCCGTAGACCATTTTGCCGCCGCTGCTGATGCCTCTCACCATGCAGCCCCCAGGGCCGGCGGCCACAACCTTTGTTGCCATGTCCTCCTGCATGTATTCAGCCAATTCCGGACGGGAGAAATCGGGCCCGCCGTGCTCTA
The DNA here is from genome assembly GCA_040235505.1 of Desulfobacterales bacterium. Taxonomy (GTDB): domain Bacteria; phylum Desulfobacterota; class Desulfobacteria; order Desulfobacterales; family JAFDDL01; genus JBECKW01. The sequence goes on along the minus strand of JBECKW010000114.1, from coordinate 10,782 downwards.
CACCTGCCATGACGATGCTTTTCATATAGTTCCTGTCCGTCACCAGGCAAATGTCGCCCACGGGCTGACGATAAATAATGTGACCGAGGGGGAAGGCGGCGGCCTCGTTGGCGAAACGCTTGGCTTCTGCGTTCAGCAGCAGCATCGGCGTCAACCCCCAGGGGAAATTTTTGGCCGCATACGCCCCGTAGGACATCACAGCACGGGGACTGGGCTCTATCATGCCGCCGGCCCAGCAACACATCTTATGGCCGATTCCGCTGCGGGAACCGGTACCGGGCGCCTTGAAGCTCTCCCGGGTGACACCGAGCCGCTGCAAGCGCTCGATGTCCTCGTGCATAAGTGCCCAGCACATGTCCTTGTTGCCCGAAAAATCTCCGGTGGTGACAATCACGCCCTTGCGGGCGTTGAACCTGAGATAATTTTTCGATTTATCCCGCACAATGGCGCCGGTGACTGCCCCGCCGGCATCCTGGGTCAGAACAACCGCCTCATGCTCGCAATACCAGTCCGCGCCGTTTTCCAGTGCCTTTCGCATGGTATATCTTTCAAACCGTCCGAGAACACTTACAGAGGACACGCTGCTTGCAGCGCCGAAAACCCTGACACTCGTCCCACCGCCCGTAACGGCGGAAGGGGTGGAGGCCTCCTCGCGCACGGGCGGGGTCATGAACTGGGCGGTACATGGCCAGGTCTTGTACCCCCCGATCACGATCGGATAGTCCTTCGGCGCGCGGTCCTTCTGCACCTGGTTGTGGACATATTGCATGATATTGGAAAGATCATGTGTTTCGCTGGAACCGCTAAAGGACCTTAATGTCACCGCGCTGTCGTCGGCTTTTCGCTGCGCTTTATATTCCTCATAAATCGCCACCATTCTGTCGAACATGGCCCCGGAGTTCTCCACAAAGAGGCTGATGATCTTCGGGTCGCAGCGGCCGTTGGCCCGTTTTACGAACTCCTCCGTGATCTCTCCCGTGTCATAAGGGCCGTATCCCTTTCCAATAAGCCACTTGGAATTCACATGGCCGATGTGCTGCCCCACCCAATTGCGGCCCTCTTTGAATCCTGTCTCGTCCTTCATCTCGATGACCGCAACCTTTGCGCCCTTATCACTCGCGCCCAGGGCCGCCAACAGGCCTGCGTGGCCGCCGCCGAGCACGAGGACATCCACATCGATGATCCTGGTGATCTGTAAATCCGCGATAACCGGAGAGGTTCCCAGCCAGTCTCCTTCGCCGCAGTAACCGGCGACACTCCCGCATTCAGTCACGCCGGCAGTTTCCGGTGTTCGAGGTTGGGTTGCATTTAGGTTGGCGCCGGCAAGAAGACCGGCGCCGGCCAATGCAGTCGTCTTTTTCAAGAACCCGCGACGGGAAACACCTCTCTGTATGCTTTTCTTGATGTCGATGGGACTCATGGTTTCTCTCCTTTGGTCATCAAGCCATAGCAACCCGCCCGGCACAATCAAAGACGTAACCTTCCCCCATGCCGAGTAAAAGGAATGACAGGCAGCATTTGGACGGAGGGCGACCTCCAGCAACGGTAACCGGTCTACTATTGCGGCATCTTCAAACCGGCAGTTTTATAGGCGTCGTTAAGCGACATTCTCACTTTGGCAACGCCATAGATCATGTAGCCTGACACGTCCCCTCCCTGACCTCCCGGACCTCCCTGAACTCCAGACCCGCCCTGGGTACCAGGTCCGCTCTGAGTTCCCTGACCTCCCGGGGGAGCTTTGGAATCGGACTTGATCTCCTCCTCAAAACGAATCCCGCTGTCCTTCTCCGCAAATTTCCCCTGCACGATGCCGTTTGTGAGAGTGGCCATGTCCTGAAGGAAACGCCAATCGTAGAAGGCCATATCCACCTTGGCTTCCTCGCCGATTGTATGGGCATGCGCCGGATAGACCCTTATGGCATATCTCTCGTAGGGGGAAAAATTGGCAAATATGGTGTCCACAAACTTCCGGCTGTCTTCTGCCATGAGCTTCAGTCGTTCACCAGATCCAATTCCGGGGACATAGGCATCGCCGGTGAAAATAAAGACCAGCCCGCCCTTTTTCAGAATGAACACCGTGCCGCCAAGGGTATGCCCCCTGACCAGAAAGGTACTCACGACGCATCCGCCACCCAGATCAAACGTTTTCTCCCCAGCCGTGAAGAGCTTGAAAACGGACGGATCGACGCCGTGCTGCGTTTTGATGTCGGCCACATTCTCCTTGTCCGACGCCCAAAGGGTCACGCCCTTGCGGTTCATCAAGGCGCCGGTCATGCCGTCATGATCGGTATGCATGTGCGTGACGGCGGCTTCGATCGGAAGGTTGCCCGCCAGGCCGTTTACCACAGAGCGAAATTCTTCTGCGCCGTATTTTCGGGCTTTCAGATTGTCTTTGGCGTAACCGTCTATATAATCGTTACCCAAATCAATGATCATCGCCTTTTTCTCGCCGACAATCAGATACATGGCTGAACCGATCCCTCCCATGCGGGCGTCCGGCTGGTGAAGTTCGTGGTCGCTGAGCTGGTAGACACCTTCCCCGATCTTGTAAACGGTGTAGATGCCGCATTGGGTCTTGTCTCCAAGTTTCACCAGAACGGAAGCGTCAAAAGGGGCAACCTCCTGTGCAAAGGCAAAACCGGCAAGCAAAAAACTGCACATAAAAATTGTCCCGATGGATCGTAGCATAGCTTTTCTTCTCATTTTCTTCTCTCCATTTTTGTTTATCGATGTCAGGGGCTAACACCCAATCGGGCGGAATCAGAGAGTTGAAGCGGTGCCGAAGGCGCTCCGCATGGCGGTCCGCAGATCGCCGGCCAGTTCGCAGTCTCCTATTCGATAGAAACTCGCGCTGCTTCCATAGAACTTCAAGGCAGACTCGGACCTGGCCTTCATACCCACGGAGAGGACCACACTGCCGGCCTTGATCGACTGCTCTTTGCCATCGGCATCGATATAGGTCACACCCTTGTCCGTTATTCGGTTGCATCGAGCCTGCAGAATTGTTTTGCAATGGGTGTGCTTTGCCAGAACCTGCAGGAACTCGTCGTAGAAATGGACACGTACGGCATCCCGGGCCAGAATATCCGACGCCTCCAGCACGGTGACCATGTGCCCTTTCTCTTCCAGGTGCATGGCGGTTTCCACGCCCGTCTGTCCGCCGCCGAGCACCACCACATTTTTGGCGAGGGTGTCTTCCTTTCCGTATACGTCGGTTACCAGAATCACGTTCTTCCCCTTGACGCCGGGAATCTCCGGAACCATGGGCTCCGCGCCGATGGCCACCAGAACGGCATTATAGCCTTCACGCTTTATCATCTCCGGCGTCGCCTCCGTATTCAGGCGAACCTTCACGTCCGATTTGTTGATCTGACGAACCATGTAGTTCTTGAAGTCGGTATGCGGCCACTTGAACGAGACGTTCTCGAAGGTATTGAAGGTGCCGCCCAGACGACCGGTTTTTTCAAACAAGGTAACGGCGTGCCCCCTCTCCGCGGCGATCAGGGCAGCCTCCATGCCGGCGGGGCCGCCACCGATGATCGCGACCTTTTTCTTGTCCGTCGGGGGAGAAATCATCGTACCGATCTTATGTTCCAGGCCCCAGGTGGGATTCACATAGCAGATGCTGTGCCACGGGCTCCTGTTCCAGGGCGTGTATACCATGCCGTTGATGTGGCAGCCATTGCACCGGATGCAGGGTCGGACGTCCTCATTTCTGCCTTCCTGGGCCAATTGAAGGAAATTGCGATTGGTGATCAACGCCCGGCACATGCCCACGGCGTCCGTCTTGCCGGCGGCAAGTGCTTTCTCGGCGAGTTCCATATCGGTGAAGCCGCCGTCGCTGATGAGCGGAACCGTCACCCCCTTCTTCCGGTAATATTCCGTCATATAGAGGTTCGGCGTGTATTTGTCCGGTCCGGTAACGAAATTGTCCGGAGAGTTCACATCTCCGCTGTCGCCCTTGAGTATCAGCATGTCGATATGCCCGGTAAACAGCTTGGCGAATTTTACACCATCGTCGAGGGTGTACCCGCCCTCGGGCTCCGCACCGCTCATCATGAGCAGGATAAGGAAATCCTTGCCGCATTTCTTTTTGATCGCATCGCACAATTCGATGGTAAAGCGCGCCCGGTTCTCCAGGCTGCCGCCGTATTTATCCGTCCGATGGTTCGTCAGCGGAGACATCAGTCTGGCCGTCGGCGCTCCGCGGTAACCGCAGTGAAGCCAGATGGCGTCAAAGCCGCATCCTTCCTTTCCCAGCAGGGCCTGGTCGGCGGCGCTGTCGATGATGGCCTTCAGCATCTCTTCCGTGAGTTCCTTCTTTTCCTGAGCCGGTTGCGGAGGCGTCTTGGATTTCAGAGCCCCCCCGCCCTTCTCTTCCTCTCCGGCCTTGACGCCGTGCCCGACGTCGCTGACGCTCGCACTGACATCATATCCGGCGGGCGGCCTGATCTCTGCCTTCCAGGCGCAAAGCGAGCCATAGAAATGAACGCCCTCCGTCAGCTGGGAGAGCATGTTCCGTGTGGCGGAATTGGCGATGTCCCAATACAGAAACGGAGAAGCGCCCGGCTTGAGCACATCCAATTGGTCCGGGTCGGGATGGATTTTGATCGGTTGAGAAATGATGACGATCGACGCACCGGCGCGGGCGGTGTTGGCGTGGTGGATCATGATCGCCTGGGTTGGGCTGGGATCCGTCCCCTGAAGAAGGTGCGCGCCGCTCGCGCTTCCGATGATCCGGTTTTTCAAAATGTGATTGCCGACCTTCATTGGCGACAGCAGATGTGGATACTTCGGAACCGTCCCCATCTTCGATTCGGCTATCCCGGCTGGAACCGGCGGTTTGTCGCCGGTCTTTTCCGCCGCCGGCAATGCGCTGGGTTGAGCCACGGCACGATCAGTCAACAGACCGCCTGCCGCAATTGCCAAGGCTGCGCCGCCTGTGCCCGACAGGAATTTTCGGCGCGACACGCCTTCTTCCTCTTTTCTCTCTGCATCGAATTGCAAATCATTCCTGGTTTCCTTTTCCACAATTTACCTCCTCAAATGGAATAGTTTATTCTTTCAGATCATGGAAGCAGTGCTGAAGGCAGAGCGCATGGCCATCCGCAGGTCTCCGGCCTTACGGCAGTCTCCCACCGTATAGAACCACGGGCCGGTTCCAGCAAACGCGAGGGCCGGGTCGGTTTTTGCCTTCATGCCCGCCGCCACCACCACGCTGCCGGCCTTGATCGACTGCTTTCGGCCGTCGGCATCCGTGTAGGTCACCCCCTCTTCGCTGATCCCGGTACAATGGGCCTGCTGAACATAGTGGCAGTTCGGCAACTGCTCCCAGGCGTTGAGCAGCGCAGAATAAAAGTGAATGCGCAGTGCCTCCGGGGCCAGCATCTTGGAGGCTTCCAGCACGGTGATATTGTGTCCTTTCAATGCCAGGTGCATGGCGGCTTCCACGCCCGTTTGTCCGCCGCCGATGAACACCACATCCTTGGCGAGCGAACTCTCTTCGCCGTAAACGTCGGGGACATACACGACATTCTTACCCCGGACGCCGGGAATGTCGGGCACGACCGGCTCCGCTCCGATGGCTGCGATTACGGCGTCGCAGCCCTCCTTCCGGATCATGGCGGCATCCGCCTCGGTGTTCAGGCGCACCGTGACGCCCGATTTTCCGATCTGCCGAACCAGGTAGTCCTTGAACTCCTTGTGCGGCCATTTAAAGGAAACCGTCTCGATCCGGGCGAAGTTTCCACCCAGCCGGCCCGTCTTCTCATACAGGGTGACCGCGTGTCCCCTTTCGGCGGCCACCAGGGCCGCCTTCATGCCCGCCGGCCCGCCCCCGATCACCGCCACCTTCTTCTTGTCTTCGGGCGGCGATACCATGCGATCGATCTTATGCTCCAGCCCATAGACGGGATTCACCGCACAGTCGCTGAGCCAGGCGCTCGTGGTTTGTTCGCCGTTTCCGTTGCAGAGGTTGCACCGGATACAGGGCACCACGTCCTCTTTTCGGCCCGCCGTCGCCAGCTGGATAAAATCGCGATTCGTGATGAGCCCCCGGCACATGCCCACGGCGTCCGTTTTGCCGGAGGAAATGGCCTCCTCGCCCGAATCCGGATCATGGAACCCCCCGTCGCTGCTGAGGGTAAGCGTCACGCCCTTCTTTTTGTAGTGTTCCGTCATATAAAGAAACGGCGTGCGCTTCGGGATGAAATAGGTCGGGGAACTGTCCCTTTCTCCGGGATCCCCTTTCACATCCAGCAGGTCGATGTGCCCGGTAAACATCTTGGCATATTCCGCGCCGTCATCCAGCGTGTAGCCACCCTCGGGCTCGCAGCCGCTCATGGTGGCCATAATGAAGAAATCCTTGCCGCACCGGTTCTTGATGGCGTCGAAGATCTCCAGGGAAAAACGGGCCCGGTTCTCCAGACTGCCGCCGTATTTATCCGTTCTCCGGTTGACCAGTTTGGAAAGAAGTCTGCCCGTCGGCGCCCCCCGGTAGGCACAGTGAACCATCACCCCGTCAAAGCCGCACTCCTTGCCCAGGGCCGCCTGCTGGCCGACGTCCTCGACTATTTTCTGCAGCATTTCCTCGGTGATTTCTTTTTTGGCCGGCGGGGGCGGCGCGTTCAGTGCCTCCAGGCCCATTGTCTCCATCTCCCGGGTGGTGACCTCGATGTCCTTGATGCTGCCGCCGCTCACGTCATATCCATACGGCATTCTCATCATGACTTTCCAAAGACACAGGGAGCCGTAATAGTGGACGCCTTCCGTCAGTTGGGAAAGCAGGTTCTGGGCGCCCGCATTGGCCAGGTCCCAATAGGGGAAATGCCCGCCCCAGCCGTGCGCCGTCTCCACTTCGGGGGGATGAATGCTGATGGGTTGCGACAGGACGACAATGGCGGCACCGGCCCGGGCCGTGTGGGCATACGCTTCCATAATCGCCTCGTTGGGCCAGGCGTCCGGCCCCACAAGGAAATGGGGGGAAGCCGGGGTGCCGATGATGTGGTTTTTCAAAACGTGGTTGCCGATTCTAAGCGGCGACAATAGATGCGGATAGTAAAGGGGCTCCGGCGCGTTCACAGCGGTCTCTTTGGCGGCCTGATCCTTGTGATCCTTGGGGGGCGACGTGTCGCCGCTGTTGCCCTCGCAACCGCCCAGCATACCGCTTGCCGCCACCGCCAGGGCCGCACCGCCGGCGCCCGACAGAAATGTTCGCCGGGACAACCCATCCCGCTTTTCCATTGCCTCCATCTGCGGACTGTTACGCACTTTATTCTCCATCATTTATCCCTTTCATCCAATGTATCATCGTCCTCCAGAAACCGTCCTTTTTGACTCAACCATTTGTCGACATAATCATAGGTCGTCTTCAGGGTGTCTCCGTACTGGCCGGGATATGTTTCGCAAAGCGTGCAGGTGTCATAGGTGTGGTTGGCGCCTTCCACAAACGCGATTGTTTTGTCGGTGCTTTTGGCGTTCTCATAGATGGTCTCCGAAGCCAGGTACTCGAAGCTGCCCGTCATTCCCATCACCAGCAGGGGGACGCTTACGCCCTTGATGGTGCCGGGCGGATTGCTATAGCTCGACGACCAGTCGATGCCGTGAACGGAGTCCTCGTCATAGCCCCAATCCTCACTCACACGCACAGCGTTCATGCTGAGGAATCCACGAACGGTCGTCCGCAGCGATCCTTCTCCGAGCAATCCGGAAAGGTTCCTGCTGTTTTGCGGCACACGAACCGAGTGAATCACCTGCGTCACGACCGATCCGTCCGGGCGCAGAAGCGGCCAGGCCTTTTGGGTGTGGGACATCAGCCGGAGATCCTGCGAGTAGAGTTTATTATTCATGAAGGACTGGCTGCCGCCGGCCACAACAAACGGCTCATCATCATCATAGAAACCTTTGCCGGCGTCGATTGCCCGTAATCTGGCAAGCGCCGTGTCTATCAACCGGTTGTTCCTCTTGCCTTCAGCGCTTAAAAATTTATGGGTGAATTCGTCACTGTAGGTCGACCCCTTGGCCGGCTGTGCCGCCTTTTCGGATCTGGTCGCATTCGTTTCCGAAGCCGATGTTACCTTATCATTCGGCTCCATCGGCCCCATTGCCGGATCCGATGGCGTCCCCTCTGGGTTGAACCCGTTTGCGGGGTTGTACATGTTCAACGCCGGATTCAGCGTCTTCCCGTCGCCTTCGTTCACAATCGCCGGATCCAAAGCGAACAATGTCATGGCCGCTATCCCCCAGTTGGAATCGACCAGCATCACGCCGTCTGCCGGCGGCAGGCCTGCAAGGCGCTTGGAGCACTTGTATATCTCGTCCGGCCCCTGACATGCGCCAAGTCCGTTCTCTGCGATATCCTGGTAGCCGGACATCAGTGCGCCCCCGCCGCTGTGCCCCCAAAGGACCACGTCCTTGATTCCGGGTTTCTTCCGCAGAAATTCCACTGCGGACTTGACGTTCAGCAGCATTCCGTCAAAGCTGAGGTCATTGCCGGACGGCTGTGCATAGCTGATGCTGATGCTTGTACAAAGCACGGAATAGCCGCGTTTGGACATCGCGCTGCAAGCGGAATGCTCCGTATAATCCCTGTCGGGATGCATGAGCAGAATACCGATGTGGCTCTTTTCGCCGGGCGTGACCGGCTCGTAAAGCACGCCGTTGGTCCTCATGTCAAGCTGGACACGGGTAGTTTTGATCTGTGGGTCTTGAGCCATGGATGAAGAGGCCCCCGAAAGGCTCAGGACCACGATGGCAAAAAATACAAGAAGTATCTTATTAATCTTCATATTCTCCTAAAAATCTCCTTTCTGCGCCGGGATGATCCTAGCGGGGCTTCCGCTCTCGACCGGCAACCGTCGAGGTTGAAAGCCCCGTAGAATGCAGTCAAAGTTTGGAAGCGATGCCGAACGCGCTGCGTATGGACGTTCGCAGATCTCCGGCTTCGAAGCAGTCTCCGATCAGATGAAACCGCGGGCCGGTTCCATAGAACTTCAACGCCAGGTCGCTCTTCGGCTTCATGCCCACCGCCAATACCACGCTGCCGGCGTTGATCGACTGCTGCTTGCCGTCGGCGTCGATGTAGGTCACGCCATCTTTTGTGATCCCGTTACACCGGGCTTGTACGATCGTTTTGCAGTTTTTGTGCTTTGCCAGGAATTCCATCAACGATTCATAGAAATGGGCGATCACAGCCTCCCTGGCCAGAATCTCCGAAGCTTCCAGCACGGTGACCTGATGGCCTTTCTCCGACAGGTGCATGCCGGTATCCAGGCCACTTTCTCCGCCGCCGATCACCACCACCTCCTTGGCCAGGGTGTCCTCTTTCCCGTAAACATCGGTGATGGAAACAACGTTCTTGCCCTGGACGCCGGGGATATCGGGAATGACCGGCTCCGCGCCCACGGCCACCAGTACCGCATCATACCCCCCTTTCCGGATCATGGCGGCATCCGGCTCGGTATTCAGGCGAACCGTCACGCCGGATTTTCCGACCTGGCGGACCATGTAGTTCTTGTAATCCTTATGCGGCCACTTGAAGGAAACGTTCTCGATCGTCTTTATGAGGCCGCCCAGGGCATCGGTCTTTTCATACAGGGTGACCGCATGCCCCCTCCGGGCCGCGATCAGGGCCGCCTCCATGCCGGCCGGTCCGCCGCCGATCACCGCCACCTTCTTCTTGTCTTTGGGCGGCGAAACCATTCGATCGATCTTATGCTCCAGCCCCCAGACGGGATTCACGACGCAGGTGCTGTTCTTCGGATACACGATAAAACTGTTGCCGTGGCAGGCGTTGCACCGGATACAGGGCACCACATCCTCGTTTCGGCCTTCCTCCGCCAGATCGATCAGATTGCGATTGGTGATAAGGATCCGGCACATGCCGACGGCGTCCGTCTTGCCGGAGGCGAGGGCTTCCTCCGCGAGGTCCAGATCCGTGAACCCGCCGTCGCTGATGAGCGGAATGGTCACACCCTTCTTTTTGTAGTGTTCCGTCATATAGAGATTCGGCGTCCGCTGTGTTATGAAATTGTCCGGCGCGTTGACGCTGCCACCGTCGCCTTTCAGGGTCAGCATGTCCATATGCCCGGTAAACAGCTTGGCAAATTCCGCACCGTCATCCAGCGTGTAACCGCCCTCGGGTTCCTCGCCGCTGATCATGCCTATAATGAGAAAATCCTTGCCGCATCTCTTTTTGATGGCGTCAGCCAACTCAATCGTGAAACGGGCCCGGTTCTCCAGGCTGCCGCCGTATTTGTCCGTCCTTCGGTTGGTCAGCGGAGACATCAGTCTGGCCGTCGGCGCCCCCCGGTAACCACCGTGAATCCAGATGCCGTCAAACCCACACGATTTCCCCACTTCCGCCTGGTGGGCGGCATTGTCAATGATGTCCTGCAGCATCTCCTCGGTGAGTTCTTTTTTTTCTTCTTCACGGGGACGGCCTTGCCACATCTTAGCACCGAGCTTCTCCTGTTCAGCGGTGGAGAGTCTCTTTTCAGCCGGAAGACTTGCGCTGACGTCATATCCGGCAGGCGGCCGGATGTCCGCCTTCCAGAAACATAGAGAGCCGTAAAAATGAACCCCTTCCGTCAGCTGGGCGAGCAGGTTCTGGCACCCCGTATTGGCCAGGTCCCAAAACGGCGTAATGGTGGAACCGGGTTTGAGTGAATCCATCTGGTTATCAGGATGGAACTTGATGGGCTGTGATATGATGACAATGGAAGCGCCGGCCCGGGCCCTGTCGGCATGATGGATCAAGATCCCCTCATCGGGACAGGCTGCCGG
>JBECKW010000075.1:0-3023 GCA_040235505.1 Desulfobacterales bacterium | reverse complement strand
GGGTCATCGAAAAAGCACCGCTGATAACGGCCTGGGAAGCGATGATGGTAGACAGGGTCGCCAGCGCCACCACAGGGATCGTCGCCCAGGATGGCACCATGGCATAAAACGGATGATAGGATGCTTCAGGCCGCCCCATCAGCAGTGCGCCCTGGCCGAAATAATTCAGCACCAGCGCGGGAAAAACCAAGGCAAACCAGGTGAGCCGAATGGGCCGGGTTCCGAAGTGTCCCATATCGGCATATAACGCTTCGGTGCCGGTAACCACCAGGAAGACCGCCCCCAGCACCACAAACCCGTGCAGCTTGTTGAGAAGAAAAAATCGAATGGCGTACCAGGGAATAATCGCCGCCAATACCCCCGGCCTCAGGGCGATCTGCACCGCCCCGGAAACAGCCAGAAAGGCAAGCCATACCAGAATGACCGGTCCGAAAAGACGCCCGACGCTCGCCGTCCCATGACGCTGAATCAGGAACAGCCCCACCAGGATGGCGATGGTAAGCGGGATCACATAAGGCTCGAAGACGGGGGTGATAATTCCGATGCCCTCCACCGCGCTCAGCACGGAAATGGCCGGCGTAATCATGCCGTCCCCATACAGCAGGCAGGCGGCGAACAGGCCCAGGCCGATGAGCCACAGGGTCCTGCGTTTCCCGGACGAGGCCTTCGGCCCGCGGACCAGCGCCGTCAGGGCGATGACGCCGCCCTCCCCCCGATTATCCGCCCGAAAGACGAAAAGCAGGTACTTCAGTCCGACGATGATGACCAGCGACCAGAACATCAGGGACAGAACACCCATCACATTGACATGGTTGATCTCGATCCCGTATTTTCCGTGGAAGCACTCCCGGATGGCGTATAACGGGCTGGTGGAGATATCGCCGAAGACAATCCCCAGGGCAGCCAGTGACAACCGGGCCAGTCGACCGTCGACTTTGGGTTGAGAAGTTTCTTCCTGCGCTTTTTTCGCTGGCTTATCTTCAGCATGCCCGTTTTGATTCGCCATCAGATCTCTTTCTGTTGAAAAAACCGGATTTCCAGCAGAATTTGAGTGAGGATCACCATTGGGATTTGATACTTATAGATCCTGCCTGTTCATACTGACCTTCAGCCTTTAACTCAATGCCATTAACTTAACAAAAAGGGATGCACCGCCCGTTCGCTCCGCTCACTCGAGACGCAGAGCACGCAGAGGTTATGGTTTCCCGCTGAGAGGGCGGGAAACCATAAATTGTGATCCTGGCGGATGGAAAAGATATGGAAGCTTTTTTTCTCGAAGAGATCGGTGGTTTTTGTTTTCCGGCCTCTCACCGGAAAACAACAAATAGAACTCCTCTGCGTCCCCTGCGCCTCAAGCGAAGCCCCAACGACGGGGCAAGCCCCGACAACGGGGTAGACTGGACGGTGAAAACTATCATTCGCTATCTTTCCAAAAACCGAGGTTTTATTTCCCCATATTTTTCATGAAGACGGCTTCCGCTTTCTGGGCTGATTTGGCGCTGGTCTGGGCTGCCGCGTTGGCCTGAGCCGCAGAATCGGCCGCCTCACCGGCTTTCTTGGAAGCTTCATCTGCCGCCTTTTTTGCGGCCTGGGCCGTGCTGAGGGCGACATCGGCCTTGCTCAATGCCAGGGCATTCTGTTCTTCCAGAGCGGCGATCCTGCTGCAGCAGCAACCGGAGAATACGATTCCAAAAGCCAAAACCAACACACCCGCCATCAACGCTCGTACTGCTTTCATTCCAGTCATGAATTTGCCTCCTTTATAACGATATGAACTTGCTTATTGAAAGAAAATATATGCCAATATTGACAATATGTTGTCAAGGAAAACCAGCCTTTACCCAAGGCAATCGTATGTAAACATATTAAGTTACAAATGGTAACCGCTGATTAGCCACGGACCCATTCAGTTTAATACCCCCTTGAGGGGTACACAGACCCACATGGACAGCAGCAGACGACCACAGATTTTTGCCCGGGCGGCTTGCCCGGGCAAAAACAGTAAGCCCTCCGAGCAAGGGGTTACTGGATTTCAGTTTCTGACCTCCGACTTCTTATCTCCGACCTCTGGTCCTTTCCACCCGAAGGGTCAATCCCTTTTGTTCGAACAGGTCGTTCGAACAAATGTCTGTGTGTGTCCGTGTGGGTCTGTGGCTAATCATATCTTCGTGTTAAAATAGTTCAATGTTCGATGTTCGTCTTTTTTACATGCGATTGCCCTGGGACTTACCTTCTGGCGACCCATCCGCTGGCAGCAGCCGTTGCTCCCCCTCCCCGGTCTCCGATTTTTGGGTTTCCACGATATCGACGCCGTTCGCCGTTATAGCATACCCGCCGGAATCGTTCCGCTGAATATATCCTTTTTCTTTCAGGTACCAGATATGGAAGGTAATTTCATTTTCGGGCCACCCCACCAGTTTTGACAGCCGCCACAATCCTTCTCCCCCATTTTCAGGGTCCTGCCGGCGTGAAACATAAAGGATGGAAAGGATAGTGTTTCGAATATTCGCATCTGTCATTGCCTTATCAGGAGAGGGAAACTCGGAAAAAACCTCCCACTGGCAGGATTTATTCGTCTCATAGCCAGCGTCGTACTCAGCCCGCAATTGGGGGTCTGACAATACCTTGTGGGCTTCTGAAATGGTATTGAATTTTTCCGGATCTCCGCCCGATGGATTATCGGGATGCCATCGGCGTGCAAGATGCCGATAGACGCTGTCTATCGTCTCTTTATCCGCATTGGGACTTACTTGAAGATCTTCATAGTAGTCAACGAAATGATTCACTTATTCTCCCATCCCATTTTTGTTTTGGAATCGGCGTTTCGCCTGCGCCTGTATATTTTTCAATAAGAAGCCGATTCGCTGCCACATCCTTCAGGAAGATGCTGGCAACCTTGTCGGAATATATTAATTTCCAGTCCTTATCCATTTTCAGAAAACGCGAAAATTCAGAATCCGTCGGATAAATGATCCAGGTAATACCGTATTTTCCGAGAATGTCCTCCCAGCCCGGTTTAAAAC
>JBECKW010000066.1:0-5773 GCA_040235505.1 Desulfobacterales bacterium | reverse complement strand
GTACGGGCCAGGACCTCGCTGCAGAATACCTTGGCGATTCCGCATTCCGGAGCGTACTCCTCGATAGCCGCCAGATACTGCTCGTAGTAGTTGTCCACCGATTTGTCGATGGTCTCGATATTGTCGTCAAGAAGTCCGGCCAGCCGATAGACCAGGGACTCCGAGGCGAATATATCGGCGGTGAGATCGGCAATCTTTTCACCGATGGCACCGAACTTGGCGATCGGGGTGTTAAACTGCTTGCGCTCGTTGGCGTATTTAATCCCTTCGGCCAGCGCCATTTTGGACGCCCCGCAGACCCCGGCGCCAAGCTTGAAACGGCCGATATTGAGGACGTTGAAGGCGATCTTATGGCCCTTGCCCTTCTCACCGAGCAAATTTTCCACCGGCACCTTGCAGTTGTCGAGGATGATCTGGGTGGTGGAGGATCCCTTGATACCGAGCTTTTTCTCCTCAGGGCCCACCACCAGTCCCTCAAAATCCTTCTCCACTAGGAAGGCGGTGAAGTGCTTCTTGTCGATTTTGGCAAAAACCGTGAACAGCCGGGCAAAACCGCCATTGGTGATAAACTGCTTGGTGCCGTTTAAAATATAGTATTTGCCGTCTTCTGAAAGGGTGGCGGTGGCCTGGGCGCCCAGGGCGTCGCTTCCGGAGCCCGGCTCGGTGAGGCAGTAAGCCGCACACCATTCACCGGAGATGATTTTTTCCAGGTACTTTTCCTTCTGCTCCATGGTACCGAAATAGATCAGGGGCAGGGTTCCGATTCCGGTATGGGCTGAATAGGTAATGGAGAACGAGGCGCCTAAGGACATCTTTTCAGCCACCAGCATGGAAGAGGCCTTGTCAAGCTCCAGGCCACCGAACTCCTCCGGGGCATCCATCATCAGCAGCCCGAGTTCACCGCATTTTTGCAACCCCCGGACCACCGGGTCGAAGTTCTGCTTCTCCATCTCTTCGATATGGGGCGCTATCTCATTGGCGATGAACTGCTCGGTGGTTTCCCCCATCTGGCGCTGCTCATCACTGAAGTCTTCAGGGGTGAACACATCGCCGCAGTGAGTCTCTGTAATCAGATATTCGCCGCCTTTCATAATCCTTTTTGCCATGTCGCTATCCTCGTTTAAATTTTTTCAAAAATTCCTGCCGCGCCCATTCCACCGCCGATACACATGGACACCATGCCGTACTTCAGTTTGCGTCTGCCCATTTCATGGAGCAGGGAGGCGGTCAGTTTGGCACCGGTGCAGCCCAGGGGATGCCCCAGTGCAATGGCGCCGCCGTTGACGTTGACGATGGCCGGATCCAGCTCCAGGGTCTTGATAACCGCCAGAGACTGGGCGGCAAAGGCCTCGTTGAGTTCTATGAGCTGTATGTCTTCCTTGTTCAGGCCAGCCATCTTGAGGGCCGCGGGGATTGCTGCGATCGGCCCGATACCCATCAGCTCCGGGGCAACCCCCTTGACAGAAAAAGCCAGGAAGCGGGCCATGGGATGCTTTCCCGACTTTTCAAGAAAATCCTCGCTCACCACCAGACTCACCGCCGCACCGTCGGTCATCTGTGAGGAGTTGCCGGCAGTCACCGGCCCGCCAACCCGGAAGACGGGGCGCAGTTTGGCAAGGGTCTCCGGGGTGGTGCCGGGACGGACGCCGTCGTCAACGGTGACCAGTTCCTTCTCTCTCTTTATCTTTTTGCCGACAAGGGTGGTTTTTTCTATCTCCACCGGGATAATTTCGTCCGCAAACCGTCCCCCCTCAATAGCCGCCACAGCCTTGGCGTGGCTTGCGGCCGCAAAGACATCCATTTCCTCACGGCTGATATTGTACTTTTGGGCCACCAACTCCGCAGTGATGCCCATGGAGGCATAGGCCTCCGGCCAGTCCACCGTCAATCCAGGATTGGCACTGTATTTCAAACCGCCCAGCGGTACATGGGACATGGACTCCACCCCTCCGGCGATGATGCAGTCATCAAAACCGGCCATGATTCGTTCGGCTGCCGTGGCAATGGTCTGCAAACCGGAAGAGCAGAAGCGATTGATGGTCTGTCCCGGGACCTCGACGGGCAGCCCGGCTTTCAGCGACGCAACCCGGCCGACATTCATACCCTGCTCCGCTTCCGGGAAGGCGCAGCCGAGATAGACATCGTCGACCTTTGCGGGATCGATCCCGGTCCGCTCGACCAGCCCCTTGATGGCAAGCGCCGCCAAATCGTCGGGGCGTGTATCCTTGAACTTACCCTTGTTGGCCCGGCAGCCAGGCGTCCTATAACTTGCGAGTATATATGCCTTTCTCATTGCGGTTCTCCCATTATCTAGTTTCTGAGCGGCTTGCCGGTTTTCAGCATATGCTGAATCCGTTCAAAGGTCTTCTTGTTACCGCAGAGTTTCAGGAAGTTTTCCCGCTCCAGCTGCAGCAGATACTCCTCACTGATCAAGGTGCCGGGGTTGACATCACCACCGCACATGACCCGGGCAATAATGAATCCCAACTCCGCCTCATATTCAGTGATAAACCCGCCCATCTGCATATTCCAGAGCTGGCTCTTGATCGTCGCGGCAATCCCCCGGCCCGGCGCCGGAATATTTTCTTCCGGACGACCCGGGCGGTAGTTGGCGGCCAGGGCCAGCACCTTCTGCTTGGCATCACCGATCAAGCGGTCGAGATCCATGGAGATGGCGTCTCCCCGTCGCATATAATCCATATCAAAGAGCTCCGCCGCGCTCATGGAGACCTTGGCCATGGCGATTTGCTGGAAGTTCTTAATGATAAAGGGCTGGGGGTCGGTGCTGTACTGACTGGCGAGTTTGATGGCCCTCATGGCCATCTCCTTGGTGCCGCCACCGCCCGGCAGGAGGCCCACCCCGATCTCGACCAATCCCATATAGGTCTCGGCGTAGGCATTGATGGCGTCGGAATGGAGGCAGTACTCGGCAGCGCCGCCCAGGGTCATGTTAAAGGGAGCCGCCACCACCGGCACCTTGGCGTACTTGATCGCCATGGTCGCCTTCTGGAAGGCGCGCACCGCCATGTCGATATCCTCATAGGCCCCCTCGGCCAGAGCCACGGCGATCAGCATAATGTTGGCGCCCACCGAGAAATTTGCTCCGTGGTTGGCGATCACCAGGCCGACCCCTTCTTCCTCGGCCCGTCTGATGGCCTTGTGGGTCATGGCCACGATATCGCCGGTGATGGTGTTCATCTTGGAATGGAACTCAAAGCCGAAGACCCCGTCGCCAAGATCGATGACGGAGGAGGAAGCGTTCTTCTCAACCAGCTTTCCGGCCTTTTTGAGGATGGTCAGGTTGACCTCGCCGGCCTTGACCGGAACCGGCTTGTAACACTTGTCGGTGAGATCCCAGTACTCCTTGAGGCCCGCATCGCTATACCGGTAGAAGGACGTCACATCTTTGATGGACTCGGGTACGGCCACCCCGTCCTGTTCAGCACGCTTGACAAACTCGGCGACCCCAATGGCGTCGAACATCTCGAAGGGGCCGATCTCCCAGTTGAATCCCCAACGCATGGCCCGATCCACATTCACCACGTCATCGGCGATCTCGGGGATTCTGTTTGCCGCGTAGATGAGGGTGTCGCGCAGAGTCTTCCAGGCGAACTGCGCCGCCTTGTCGGTGCCGCCAACCACCATCTTCACCTTCAGCTCCGGCTGGTCCACCTGCTTTACCGCCTGGATGGAGGCGAACTTGGGTTTGACGATCGGCTTATACTCCCCGGTTGTGTAGTCGAGGTAGTAAATGACCTTCTTGCCATCCACCTCCTCTTTTTTATAGAAGCCCTGGCCGGTCTTATTGCCCAGCCTGCCGCCATCGATCATCTCCTTCATAAAGGGCGGCAGCTTGAACACCTCACGCTCCTCGTCATCCGGAAGCAGCTCAAAAGAGTTGGTCCCCACATGGACCAGGGTATCCAGTCCCACCAGGTCGGCGGTCCTGAAGGCGGCCGATTTTGGGCGGGCGGTGGCGGGCCCCGCAACCACATCCACTTCCTCCACGGACATCCCCATCTCCACCATATGACGGATGCCCTTGTAGATGGCATAGACACCGATCCTGTTGGCGATGAAGTTGGTGGTATCCTTGGCGTAAACGATCCCTTTGCCAAGCCTGGTACCGATGAAATCCGCCATGGCCTTCAGCACCGCCGGATCAGTCTTCTCGCAGGGGACCAGCTCCATCAACCGCATATAGCGGGGCGGGTTGAAGAAGTGGGTGACGAGAAAGTTCTTCTTAAGCTCTTCCGGCAGAACCTTGGCCATCTCGTTGACCGACAGGCCGCTGGTATTGGTGGTCAGCACCGCATCGGGAGCAATGTGGGGAATGAGCTTTTTAAAAACCTCGAGCTTGATCGGCATATGCTCGACCACCACTTCGATAATCCAGTCACAGCTCTTAAGTTTTTCCAGGTCGTCCTCAAGGTTTCCGATCTCGATGCGAGAGGCGTACTCTTTGAGATAGAGGGGGGCGGGCTTCATCTTAAGGAGCCCCTGCAGTCCCGCCGCTGCAATCTTGTTGCGGACCTGGGGACTCTCGAGGGTCAGACCCTTCTCTTCTTCCTTTGGGTCCAGCTTTTTCGGAACGATATCAAGCATGAGAATATCGAGTCCCGCGTTGGCCAGATGGGCGGCGATTGTGGCCCCCATGACGCCGGCACCAATAACTGCCACTCGATTGATCTGATTCATATTCTGTCTCCGTTAATTTTTACTGGGCTGAGCGATGATACTGATTTCATGGCTCTGATATGTCAGAATATTCATACCGTTTCTTTTCCCAGGAACTTTTTTATCACCGGGCCTGTTACGCTTACGTTCTTTCTATGACCTACATTAACGTAAAAGTCAACTTATTTATTTGACAGCCTTTTAAAAATAGGATATTAAGTGACATCTATCGACATTATATTGACGTACAGGTCAAATAACATGCCTTGAATCCACAGGGCGGTCCATGATTGAAAACATGATGAAATACCGATGGCTGATTTTAGGTTCATCCGGTTGAAGCGTACTTTTTGTTTTTTTATAATCTTTGAATTCTCCATGGTATTTGAAAAAAGTCTATCACGTCATTTTGGCAGGTACAATACGTTGTGCTGATTTCAACTTGACAACCCATCGTAATCATGGCATATATTGGCATGTTCCTATCGACTCTCATCCCTGGCAGGTAAACGCTGACCATGAATCCGCCGGCAGCGAAAAAAACAACGATTTGCTTTAATGTGAGGAGGTACCCATGAACCAAGCTGCTCCTTCCTATGAAAGCTGCCCGTGGCGGCGTATTTACGAACCCGGTGTTCCCGCCACCGTATCCTATGAGAACAAAACCCTGCTGACGTTTTTCGACGAAATCGTGGCGCGTTTTCCCGGGGGGACAGCCCTGATTTTTGAAGGCCTGCGAATGCGCTACGGACAGCTTCGGGACATGGTGGACAGGCTGGCAGGCGCCCTGGCCGGGTTGGGCATTCGAAAAGGGGACCGGGTCGCCATTCTTCTCCCCAACGTTATTCCCTGCGTGGCGGCTTATTACGCCGTATTGAAGCTCGGCGGCATTGTGGTCATGAACAATCCCCTCTACACGGATTCCGAACTGGCGTATCAATTCAACGATTCAGGCGCCTGCACGGTGATTACCCTGGACCTGCTGGCCGGCAGAATGATCGGGCTTCGGGAAAAAACCGGCATCCAGCACATCATTTATACCTCCCTGGGGGACTACCTGCCGTCCCTCAAGAGGTTGCTGTTTCCACTGGTGGCC